>NZ_JASNFO010000044.1:0-145009 GCF_032027725.1 Pseudofrankia coriaricola
CCGCCGCCGCCGGCGCGCGCAGCCGGTGGCCGGGCCGCACGAGCAGCACGGCGACGACGGCGATCCCGGCCGCCACGAGCCGCGCGGCGTCGGCCCCGCGCCAGCCAACCCCCTGCCAGGCCACCCCGACGAGCGTGAACAGCGCGAAGGCGACCGGCGGTCCCCACCGGGCGGCCCACGGGCCCAGCGCGTTCATGGGGCGCATGGTACGGCGATCGCCAGCCGGAATCAGGCTCACGGCAAACTACCGCGAGGTCAGCGAGCTGCGGCGGGCGGAGACAGCCAGGGCGACCAGCGCCAGCGCGACGACGGCCACGAGCGGGCCGGTGGCGTCGCCGATGCCGAGCCACGGCTCGCGCACCGCTTTCGTAACCAGGGTCAGCGGCAGCGGGCCGGCGATCACGCGCAGCGCCGAGCCCATCACGGCCGGCGGTGGCCCGCCGGCGCCGAGCAGGAACGACGGGAAGAAGAGCAGCAGCCCCACCGCCTGCGCCGAGCGGGCCGAGGGCAGCAGCGTGCCCAGCAGGACGCCGATGCTGACGAAGGCGACCGCGCCGGCGGCCAGCCCGACGGCCACCCGCCACCAGCTGTGCGGGGTCGGCACGCCATAGACAGGGGCGGCGACGGCCAGCAGCACGGCACCGGCCAGCGCGATGGCCACGAGCCCGGCAACCAGCTGCGCGGCGGCGAACGACCAGCGGCTGAAGCCGGCGGCGGCGAACCGGCGCAGCACCCCGCGCTCCCGGTAGGACGCGATGTGCACCGGCAGCATGACCAGCCCGGCGGCGGCGATCACGACCGTCAGATAGGACGCGACATACCAGTGCGCCGGATCCGTCCCGCCGAAATCCTCGTCCGGCGAGCGTCCGAACGAGCCGCCGATGATCAGCATTGTTACGACCGGGAAGGCGAACACGAAGAACATCGTCATCGGGTCACGGACGGTCAGCCGCAGCTCGGCGCGGATCAGCCGGCGCACGGCCCCGCGCCCGGCCGCCTCGCCGGCGTCCGTCGCCGTGGCTGTACCCGCCGTCGCCGTCGTGGTGGTGGTCGGTGCGGTGGCTGGCGTCGTCACCGCGTCGGTGGCGGTGGCGAGCGAGGGCTCCATGGTGGCGGTCATTGCTGGGCTCCGATCAGTTCCGCGGTGAAGGGGCCGGCATGGTAGGCGGGAGTGGCTGACGTGGCGGTCGGTGCGGTGGTGGAGGTGTCGTCGTCGCGCAGCAGTCGGAGCAGCGCGGCCTCGAGATCGGGCAGTTCCACCCGCAGATCGGCGGGGATCCGGCCGCGGCGCACGAGCTCGGCGCCGACGTGGGCGATCACCGGCCGGTCGCCGTGCACCCGGACCTGGTCGCCATGCACCGAGACGTCCCGAACGCCCGGCAGCGCGCGCATGGCCCGAACCAGCTCGCCGGCCTCGCCCGCGTCGCCGATCCCGCTCGCGTCGCCGCGGTCGCCCGGCGGCCAGCCGAACTGGACCCGCGCCCAGCCCGCGTGTCGGTCCACCAGCCGCGCGGGCGGCCCGGCGTCCAGCACCCGCCCGCGGCGCATGGCCACCACCCGGTCGCACAGCGCCTCGGCCTCGTCGAGCTCGTGGGTCACCAGCAGCACGGTGGTGCCCTCGTCGCGTAGCTGCCGGACCGCCGACCACACGCCGCGCCGGGCGGCCGGGTCCAGACCCTGGGTGAGCTCGTCCAGGATCACCAGCCGCGGCCGGTTCAGCAGTGCCAGGACCAGGAACAGCCGCTGTCGTTCGCCGCCGCTGAGCGAGGCGAACGCCGATCGGCGGCGCTCCGCCAGCCCGAACTGGTCAAGCAGCTCGCCGGCCGGCCGGGCGCGGCCGGTGGCGAACAGTTCGACCGCCTCGTGCACCCGGAGCCGGTCGGGCAGCGCCGAGTCCTGCAGCTGGCTGCCGACCCAGCGGCGGACCCGGTCCGCGTGGCGCACCGGGTCCAGGCCGAGAACCCGTACCGTCCCGGCATCCGGGCGCCGCAGCCCCTGGACGCACTCCACCGTCGTGGTCTTGCCGGCACCGTTGGCGCCGATCAGACCGACCACCTCGCCGGCCGCCACATCGAGATCCACGTCGTCGACGACGACCCGCTCGCCGTAAGCCTTGCGCAGGCCGCGCACCATCACCACTGGAAGATCTGTCATGCCGCCAATGGTTCGCCGCTGCGGCCACCGGCACATCGACCCACGGGCAGAACCGCGGCTCTGCCCACGGGCAGAAAACCAGGCCACGGCTCTCCCGTCCCCGAGGGAGGGCCATCGCCCGCGGGCGGGCTCCTGGAGTCTCTGGTGGCCGGGCCGGCGTTCCGGCGCTGGGGAGCGACCCGGCTGCTCGCCGTTGGCTGCGTCGACACGGTGCTGCTGGTGCTGCTGGTGCTGCCGGTGCTGCCGGTGCTGCCGGTCGCGCTCGGCGCCGGCGCCCTCCCATTGCGGCCGGCGCTGTCGCCGCGGGCGCCGGCGCAGGCGTGCCGAGGCGCCTCCGTGGGTGGGGTGCCCCCGGACCCACGGAGGCGCTTTCCGGCCGAGGTCAGCTAGACGTCGCGACCAACCCGGTAGGTGAGGTGGACGAGATTGTCACCGATGGTCCGGGCCTGGACGAGGCGCAGGCCTTTCTGGTCGCCGGTCTCACCGAAGAGACGCTCGCCGGCCCCGAGCACCACCGGGAAGACGGACAGCCGCAGCTCGTCGACCAGGTCGTGCTCGATCAGCGTGCGCCCGAGCTGATAGCTGGCGTAGACGAGGATCTCCCCGTCCAGCGCATCCTTCAGCTTCGAGACCTGGTCCACCACGTCGCCCCCGAGGACGGTCGCGTTGCTCCACCTGGGCTCGTCGACGGTCGAGGACACGACGTACTTGGGCAGGCCGTTCAGCCGGTCGGCGAAGTCGCCGCTGCGCGACAGCCACCGCGCGGCGAACCACTCGTCACTGCGCCGACCGAGCAGAAGGGCCTCGGCGCCCAGCGCCTCCTCGAACGAGATCGTGAACCACGCATCGAGGTCCTTGCCCCCGAACTGGTTGAACCAGCCGCCCAGCCGGAAGCCCTCCTGGCCGTCCGGGTCCTGGACGACTCCGTCCAGTGAGGCGTTCGTGCTGATAATGATCTTTCCCATCGCGTCTCTCCGGTGTCGGGTTGTGTTGTCACCTGCCACCGATGTAGACACCGCGACGTCGAAAAGGGGGCGTCGGCGGGCCGCCCCCTTTGCCCCCGGGCCGGTGTCCATACAGGCGAGCGACGAGACGCGAAGGGAAGTGATCCGAGGGTGTTGGATGTGGCCGCCGACTTGATCTCCAGAGCGCGGGCCGGGGACGGCGACGCGTTCCGGCAGCTGACCGAGCCGTACCGCCGGGAGCTGCTGGTGCACTGCTACCGGATGCTCGGGTCGTTCCAGGACGCCGAGGACGTCCTGCAGGACGCGCTGCTGGCCGCCTGGCAAGGCTTCGCCGGGTTCGAAGGACGCGCCTCGCCGCGAACCTGGCTCTACCGGATCGCGACGAACCGGTGCCTCAACGCGCGCAGGTCGGCCAGCCGACGCCTGGCCAAGGAGTGGGACGTGCCCAATGTCGGACCGCCCGAGCCGACCCGGCTCGGCGAAGTCGTATGGCTCGAGCCAATGCCCGACGCCCTGTTCGAGAGCGCGGTCGACGCGCCGCTGGGCCCGGAGGCCTGCTACGAGCAGAACGAAGCCATCTCTTTGGCCTTCGTGACCGCCCTTCAGGTCCTGCCGCCCCGTCAGCTCGCCGTGCTCATCCTGCGCGACGTCCTCGGATTCCACGCGAACGAGGTGGCCGAGATGCTCGACTCGAGCGTCGAATCGGTCAAGAGCGCGCTCAAGCGCGCTCGCGCCGGCCTGGAGCAGCGACGGATGGCTAACGACGACCGCGAACCACCGCCCGCCTCCGACTCCCCCGCCGAGAACGCGATCGTGGCGAAATTCGCGCAGGCGTGGGAATCCGCCGATCTCGACGCGCTGGTGGACCTTCTGACCGACGACGTGTTCATGTCGATGCCGCCGATGCCCTTCGAGTACGAGGGCCGAGACGTCGTGGCCCGCTTCTGCGCCAGTATTTTCAGCGCGGGTCGCCGGTTCGACCTCGTCCCGACGCGAGCCAACGGTCAGCCAGCGTTCGGAGCCTACCTGCGCTCTCCCAACGGCATCAGCCACGGGACCGGCCTCTACCTCCTCACCCTCACCGGCGATCGGATCTGCGCCCTGACCCGCTTCGACAACAGCGTGCTCCCGTCGTTCGGGCTACGGCGATCGATCCCCAGCCGATAGCCGGCATCCCAACGATCGACTTCCGCACTGACGACGCTCGGCCGGGTCGGGCGCTGAACCGAGCGCGGCGCGCGTTGCCACGGGACGGCGGGAGACCAAGGCGGCTCCGGAGCACCAGGGGGCGACTGCCGCCTCAGGACACCGGTCCAGGCGCCGCGCGCAAACGCCTTCGCCGAACGCTGGCTCCGCCGGTCGGGTCGAGCGACCCGGGGGCGCGCAGCCGCACCATGATCGGCTGCGCGCGGGAATGCCGTGCGACTCGGTCACACGCACGTGTCGTATGGGTGTGACCGAGTCTGGTCAGCGGGCGCGGCGTGCGCTGAACGTCGCGGCGCTGTGGGTCGGTCGCGACCTGGGTCGCTCGGCGGTCGACGGGGCGGCCTCGTGATCGGGTGAGTTGGTACGAGCCGTGGCCATCGGCGGTCGAGACGCCGTGGCCCGCCCGGCGCGGTGGCCGTGGTTGCCGGCGGGGCGGCGTCCACGCCGTCTGCCTGTTCGAGGTGTCGGCTCGGTGCCGCGGTCTCCGCCAACCGGCATGCGTTGGGCTGGACTGGTTCTGGTCTCCGCCTGGATCGCGACCGCGGGGCTGGTGAGCGACCGAGCGCCGGGGGCGAGCGTGGAGAGTATCGGGTGATCGGCGGATGCGACCCGTGTGGTCGTCGGCCTGATGCCGGCGGCGCGGGCCAGCTGCGTGACCTCACGGATCTGCTCCGTGGTCGCCAGGGTGATGACGGTGCCGCTGTTGCCGGCGCGCGCGGTGCGCCCGGAACGGTGCAGGTATGCCTTGTGGTCGGCCGGCGGGTCGGCGTGGATCACGAGGGCCACGTTGTCGACATGGATGCCGCGGGCGGCGATGTCCGTGGCGACCAGCGCCGAGGCCCGGCCTGTCTGGAAGTCGTCGAGGTTGCGGGTACGGGCGTTCTGGCTCAGGTTGCCGTGCAGCTCGACCGTGGGCACGCCGGCGCGGTTGAGGTGGCGGGCCAGAGCCTTGGCGCCGTGCTTCGTGCGGGTGAACACGACCGTGCGGCCTGGTGCGCTGGACAGGTCGACGAGCACGGGGAGCCGGCTGTCCCGCTCGACGTGCAGCAGATGGTGCGCCATGGTGCCCACCGGGGACTGGGCGGAGTCGGCCTCGTGTACCGCGGGTTTGCTGAGGTACTGGCGCACCAGGGTGTCGATGGCCTTGTCCAGGGTGGCCGAGAACAGCATTCGCTGCCCGCCGGCCGGGGTCTGGCCGATCAGCCGGCGTACGGCGGGAAGGAACCCCAGGTCGGCCATGTGGTCGGCCTCGTCCAGCACGGTGACCTTTACCTGGGCCAGCGAGCAGTGCCCCTGCGCGAGGAGATCCTCGAGCCGGCCGGGGCAGGCCACGACGATGTCGACGCCCCGCCGGATCGCGGCCACCTGCGGGTTCTGACCGACGCCGCCGAACACGGTGCACGAGGTGAGGCCGGCCGCGGCGGCGAGCGGCCGCAGAGCCGTGTCGATCTGCGCGGCGAGCTCGCGGGTGGGCGCCAGAATCAGTGCGCGCGGAGCCCCTGCTCGGGCCCGGGGCCCGCCGGACAGCCGCGCGACCACGGGCAGGAGGAACGCGAGCGTCTTGCCGGACCCCGTGCGGCCGCGGCCGAGGACGTCACGTCCAGCGAGCGCGTCCGGCAGCGTCGCCCGCTGGATGGGGGTGGGGATCTCGATGGCGAGACGGGTGAGAACGTCGGTCAGGCGCGCAGGCACGCCAAGATCGGTGAACGAAGACAAGAAAAAATCGCTATCTGTGTGGATGTCCCGCCGACAACCGGATCCGAGGATCTCGACCGGTTACGCGCGGAGCCGAGGCCCGATGCTGAGCAGCGGGTGCTACGACGCGCGGACAACTCGCGGCAGGAGCTCGACGAGCTGATGCAGTCAGCATAGCTGGTCCGTGCGCCGCATCGGTGCTGACCAGTGCGGTGAGGCCCGCCGCACAGCACCCGCTCGATGGTCAGAACCCGACCGTCCAGGTCGCAGCGGCGCAGGCAGGCCAGTTCACCCCGGCGGGCACCGGAATCGGCCGCAAGCCGCACCAACAGCAAATTTTGCTCGGCGGTGAACAGCGCCCGCGCAGGCCCGGCGCGGTCCAGGCGGGCGCCTACCACGTGTTCGGCGGCGGCGACCTGGGCCTCGGCGGTGCGCAGAAGCTGGCAGACCTCGGCGAGGGTGTGGTGGCGTCGCGGTACCGGCCGCCGTGGGCCCTTCACGCCGGCAAGTGGGTTGCTAGGCAGAAGCTCTTCGTCGACTGCCCAGGACACCGCCGAACGCAGGGCAAGCCAGCGGCCGGACACCGTCGGCACCGACAGGCCCTCCTGCTGCCAGCGCCGGATCGCCGCCCGCACATATCCGGGCGTGAGCGCGGCCAGTCGTCGCCGCGCCAGCCGGTCGGCCAGCGGCGTCTGGACCACATGCCGGTGTGAGGCCAGGGTCACAGGTCACCAGGCGTGCGACGCGGTGAGGTCGGGGATCATGACGGGCCGTGGTGTCACGGTCGTGTTCCTGGTGCGCAGGCTGCTCGCAATGGCCGGTGTGGGTGGTCGGCCCCACGAGATAGAGGTCGAGATCGCCGTCCCGCGCCACCAGGTGGCGATAGTGCGTCGCGGGGTCGCCCGGCCGCGGATAGCTGGCCGTCGGCGACATAGCATCGCCCACATGCTCGACCCAGGCGCCCGCGTTCCTGTCTTCGCCCTCCCGGACCAGGACGGGAGGTTGGTCGCCTCGACTGCGCTTGCGGGGCACTGGGCGTTGTTGTGGTGGTATCCCAAGGCCGGGTCGCCCGGCTGCACCATCGAAGGTCAGGAACTACGAGACCAGGCCGAGCAGTTTCAGGCAGCCGGCTGTCTCATTGTGGGCCTGTCGTTCGACACACCTGAAGAGAACAAGGCTTGGGCCGAGGAACAGGGCTTCGAGTTCCCGCTGCTTTCGGATGTGGACCACAGCGTGGGGCGCCTGTTCGCGGTCGAGCGGGACCCAGACGACCAGTACGCCGCCTTTCCGCTTCGAGTGTCATACCTGGTCGATCCCGATGGCGTCGTCCGCAAGACATATGTCGTCGCCGGTGTCCAGGAGCATGCCGTCTCTGTACTGTCCACTCTCGCCGAGCTGGGCCGGGCATGAGTGAGGACGTGCCCGCGGGGGTCGTTCCGTTCCTGCCCGCCGGCCACCGAGCGTATCGAGCACACCGACCGGCGTGGCCGCTGCGCACGACCGCCGCGAGTCGGCCCACCGATCCGGCATTCGATGCAGCCGATCTTGCTGACCAGGTAGCCCGGGTCGCGCGTGGCGGCGCGCGAGCCGCGGTGCTGGGCATTAACGACGGCCTCGTCACCAACATCTGCCTCATTCTGGGCATGGCCGGCGCGCACGCGTCGCCCGGCACCGTCCGTCTGGCCGGGTTCGCCAGCCTGCTCGCCGGCGCGCTGTCGATGGCTGCGGGTGAATGGGTCTCCGTACGCAGTCAGGCCGAACTCTACGGTGGCCTGCTTGTCAAGATCCGGCAACTGGTCACGCGTAACCCACGATTGATGCTCGACGAGCTCTCATCACGCCTAGAGGCCGCGGGATTCGCCCGGGCAACCGCGCAATCCGCGCCAGCAGAGCTCGCGCTGGACGAGGAGCGGTTTCTTGCCTTCACCGCTCAGATCGTGTTTGGCATCAGTCCCGCCGGGCTCGGCTCGCCACTGACCGCCGCGACCACATCGCTCGCCTACTTCGCCGGGGGAGCCCTCATACCGCTCGCGCCCTGGTGGTTCCTGCGCGGCGTCCCCGCCGTATCCGTGTCCATCGCCCTGACCGCCATCGCCAGCATCCTCGTCGGGGCCGGCATCGCCCGCTCCAGCGATCACTCGATGAGGCGTGGGGCGCTGCGCCAGCTGGCTATCATCCTGGCCGCAGCGGCAGCCACCTACAGCATCGGAAAGCTGTTCGGCTCAACAGTGAGTTGACCGACGAGGAGACGCGCGCCGAGATGGAGGCGAGCGTGCCGCTGAAGTACGTCAACGCCTTCTTCCACTTCTACGTCGACGGCGCTCTCGACGAGTCGCAGTCGTTGTCGTCGGCGGTCGGATGCCAGCGTTCCTGGTGGACCGCCTGGCGAAGCGGGCGCCGGTTCGCCCAGCCGTGGCGCTCGAGGTCGGGGATGGATTCGTGGTGGGTTACCGGTCCGAGGCACAGCCACGCGACGGGTCGGATGTCCGCGGGGATGGCGAGCAGGTCGCGGACGAACGCTTCCCGGTAGAAGGAGACCCATCCCACGCCGAGACCCTCGGCCGTGGCCGCGAGCCACAGGTTCTGGATCGCCAGGCAGACGGAGTAAAGACCTGCGTCGGCGATGGCGTGTCGGCCCAGGACCGCCGGCGCCCCGCGTCGCTGGTCGTAGGTCACGACCAGCGACAGGGACGACTCCATCACCCCGTCGATCTTTATCCGGCTGAAGCGGGCGGCCCGTTGTTCGGCAAGCGACGCGGCGAAGACCTCCCGCTCGCACCGAACGTGGGCGTGAAAGGCCCGCCGTGTGCGCCGGTCGGTGACGAGGATGAAGTCCCAGGGCTGGCTGAGTCCGACACTCGGCGCGGCGTGTGCGGCCTCGAGCACCCGCTCGAGGATCTCGCTGGGGATCGGCGCGCCAGTGAACTGGCCGCGCACGTCGCGGCGCTGGTGGATCACGTCGTACAGATGCGTAGGCATGGCAGGCTCCCGCTGTCCGGCCGCCCCAGGGCGGCACCCGCGCGGGGCCGGTCTTCGGACTCCCGGATCGACGCCGACCGTCCGCCTTCCCGGACTGTTAGGTCCAGTGGCCGCGCTGAGCGCGTGGACGGGGACTCCCCGGTTACCGCGGCGGGCCCGTGCCGGACTTCCACCGGCTTCCCGATTCTCCCCGGTCACCCGGGGCACCCCGCAAACGATGCCGCCGTGCACGCTATCAGGGCCTGGTGCCCGCCGCCGGGCTCGTTGGCCGGTCTGGACGAGGCCCACACCAGAGCCCGATGATCCCGGTTTGGCCGGCGTCCCCCGATCGTCCGCCGTCGTCCACCGGCTTGGCTGCCACGCTGGCTGCCACGGAACTCCGGGCGGGGCCTGTCAGCTCGGCTGCCGGTCGGCGAAGCTCTGGGCCGTCGCCGACCGCGGGTTAGCATGGCCGCTTGTCATCGAGCTAGCGGCAAATCGTGCCGAAGATCAACAAGGAGTGCGGTTGAGTACGACGGCAAACAAGAACATGGTGTTCAGTTTCTTCGAGAACCTGTCGGTGGGGCGCATCAAAGCCGCCATGGACCTGATGGACGAGAAGGCTACGTGGTTGGTGTCCGGAAAGCCGGAGCACATCCCGCTGGCGGGCACATACACCAAGCAGAAGCTCGTCGATCTGCTCGGCTTGGTAGGAACGGTCATGCCGGCTGGGATAGAAATGACCATCACCAGTGGAACAGCGGAAGGAGATCGGGTCGTCGTCGAAGCCGAGGTGCGCGGGGTGTCGCCGGCCGGAAAGACGTACGACAACCGGATCTGCTTTGTCGTCGAAGTGCGCGGCAGCACGATTCAGTCCGTGCGCGAATACTACGACACGATTCACACCAACGATGTCCTGTTCGACAGGACGTACTCCAACGAGGCCCTCGTGGAGAATTAGCTCCTCATCCGTATGGCCGGCCGTTCAGGAGTCGCAGGGGCGCCGGGTCCGCCGATACGGGGGCCAGCCGGCCAGAGCCGGGTGAGCTGGTGCGGGGTGAGGGGCTGGGCGTAGACGGCACGGAAGACCTTCCCCACGGTGTCGGTGTCAACGGTGTCGGCGAGCATGACGAACCAGTCGATGCCGACGGGGCAGGCCCACAGGTAGCTCGAACTCGACCCGACGCAGGTCGGGGAGCCCGGGTGTCCCACTCCCGGCTCCGGTAACCGTTGCGACGATTCACCCGATCGGGCGAGATCTCACCGTATTCCGCTCCGCACAGCGCGTCCGCCTCCGCGGACATCAGGGAATCCGCGAACCTTTTCACCAGCGCGCCCAGCAGATCCGGACTCGCCATCATCAGTTCCTTGCCGACGAGTTCCGCGTCGGGCACAGTCGGTCGCACGGCCATCGCAGTGTTCCTCCGTCTTCGAGTTCTTTGGTCGGTTCTCGAAGAGGATCACGCGGTGGCCGTCCCAGTTCGCGGACCGCTACTCCAGCAAGTCACTGGTCGATCACATCCCGTACACCACGTCCGTCGCCGCTGCGCCACCAGGTGGGTCGGCCGCGCATGCCGTGGTGCCAGGCATCGGTCTGCTGGCGCAGTGCGGCGAGGCGGTCGTTGTCCCGCGAAAGAAGCCCGCGTCACGGAGTCCGAGTCCGAGTCTCAGGTAAGCGGATCGAGGCGCTGCGGCGTATAGGGGGTGTGAAGCAGCTGGAGTTCAGGGAGTTCTACCAAGCCAGCCAGGACGCATGCCTGCGGGCAGTCTTGGCGAGCGTGGCTGATCGGCAGCTGGCCGAGGACCTGGTCGCCGAGGCGTTCACTCGGGCCTGGATGGCGTGGCCGAAAGTCAGCCGCCATCCGGCGCCGCGCGCATGGATCGTGCGTACGGCGCTCAACACCCGGGTCTCGTGGTGGCGTCGGCGGCGACGGGAAGTAGCGCTGGACGGTGTTCCCGACGTCGCGGCCAGCACGGTCAGTGACCCCGGTCTGGACCCCCAACTGCTGGCCGTGCTGCGTCAACTGCCGCGGCGGCAGCGGGAAGTGATCGCGTACCGGGTCTTCCTCGACCTCGACACCGGCACCACGGCCAAGGTGCTCGGGATCGCCCCGGGAACCGTCGCCGCCCATCTGTCGCGGGCCGTTGCGACACTGCGCGGCCACCTTGTTACCGCAGACAACCCGGAGGTTGGGCAATGAGCGACCGCGACATGGACGTACTGGACGCGCTGAAGGATTCGCTGGACGGCATCACCATGGACACCCCGGTCGAGCAGATCGAGGCCGCGGGCCGGGCGCGCCGGCGTCGGCGCCGCATCGTGGGCATGACGGCGGGCGTCGCGGCAGCCGCGGGGCTTGCGCTCGGCGTCCCGATGTACGGCAGCCCGTCGACCGCGCCGCCGACGGCGGGCGACAGCACCGGGGCGGGCGCCGTGCACATCCGTACGGTGGCATACACCGTGGACACCGTGAGCGACGGCACGGTTCATGTGACGTGGGACAAGGAGATGTACATCAAGGACCACGCGGGCCTGGAGGCCGCGCTGCGCCAGGCCGGATTCCCGGTGCTCATCAAGGAGGGCGAGTTCTGCAAGGGCCCGCAGGACGACGGAACACTCGACCCGAGCGGCTCAGGGCCCGGGGTCAGGGACGTCATGAAGGGCGAGCGGGGAGACGATGGGAGGGTCACCTTCGTCTTCACCCCCTCGGCGATGCCGGCCGGGACTCAGCTGTTCATCGGCTACCTGAACGAGGCCCAACTGGCCGCCACGAACGGGAATCCGGGATCCGTCGAGCGCCTGGTGCCCACGGGAGTACCGCTGACGTGCACCACGGACGCGCCGCCCGCGCACGTCGTTCGTGGCGGGTCCGAGGGCGACGGCGCGCGCAAGTAGCGGAACGTCGCGTCGGCCGGAGCGAGCAGGGCGAGGGGCAGCCGGCGCAGGCCGCGGCGAAAGCGCGTAGGTCGGCCGCGGGCCGGTACGCCTGTGGACTATGCCTCCCGGACCTGCCGGATCGGCTAGGCCGATCCGGCACCGGACTCCAGACGTCGGCCCGCTGATCGTCCCGGGCGGGCGTCCGAGCCGGTCAGGTAAGCCGCAGCCCGCCGTCGCAGGGCAGGACCACGCCGGTGATGAAGCTGTTCTCCAGGACCGCGACAATCGCCGCGGCGACGTCATCGGGTCGGCCATTGCGCCGGACCGGAGTCCGACGTGCGAACTGGTCGAACGCGGCCCGTCGGGCGTCTTCTGGCATTTCGTCCCACCAGCCGGTCTCGATGACGCCGGGGGACACGGCGTTGACTCGCCGTGGGGCCAGCTCGACAGCGAGTGGTCGCACCGCGGCCTCCAGAGCGCCGTTGACCGCGGCCAAGCCCGCGGTCCCCGGCAGCGCGGCCTGCGCCGAACCCGCGGTCACCAACGTGATCGAGCCGTCCTCGGCGAGTGTCGGTAGCGCCAGCGCCACGGCCCGCAGATGGGCGACCGGCTTCCCCAGAAACGCCCCGGCGAGGTCGGTGTCGGCGAGCTCCGCCGCCGGACCGGCCCCGCCACGCCGGGTGACTGTGACGACCAGGTCGCTGATCGGTCCCGCCTCGCTGAAGAACCGCCGCAACGCGCCGACGTCCTCGGCATCCACCTCAAGTCCCCTGGCCGTACCGCCCAGTTCCTTGACCGCGGCCTCGAGTCGGTCGCGGTTGCGCCCGCCGAGGGTGACCTGCACGCCCCGGCCAGCGAGCAGCCGCGCCGTGGCGAAACCGATCCCGGCGCTGCCGCCGAGGACGGCGACGTGACGATCTTGCATGGTGCTGCTCGCGGACATCGCGAACCTCCGTTTCCGAACGACCCGTTCGCAAACGCTACACCAGATACCGAACGGACCGTTCGGTTACGATGCGGAGGTGAGCGAACAACCCGTCCGCCAGCCAGGGCGGCCGCGAAGCGAGCGAGCGCGGATGGCGGTCCTGGAGGCGACCCTGGCGCTGGCGGGCGAGGTGGGACCGGCCGGGCTCTCCATGGAGGCCATCGCGAAGCGGGCCGGCGTCAGCAAGGAGACGCTGTACCGCTGGTGGCGATCCAAGACCGAGGTGATCCTCGACGCGATGGCCGAACGCGGGCAGGAGACCATCCCGCTCCCCGACAACGGCACCCTGCCAAGCGACTTGCGGGCCTTCCTGCGGTCCACCGTCGAGTCCGCCGACCACACCACCGTGCGTCTCCTGCGTGCCGTCGCGGCGGCGGCAGCCACGGACCAGGCCGTGGCCCATGACGTCCGGGACCGGTTCCTCGTCACCAGACGGGCCGCCCTGGGAACTCTCCTGGACCGGGCCGTAGCCCGGGGCGAGATCCCCGATGAGCACACGACGCCGCTGCTCGACTTCGTCTACGGCTCTCTGTGGTACCGGCTGATCTTTGACGTCGGTCCACTCGACCACACCTGGGCCGACGAAACAGTCGCGGCAATCACGGCGATCTTGTAACGGCTGCCCGAGCGCCTGCCTGATCGGTCCGAAGTCGTCCCCAGGAACTGGGGCGAGGCGGGCAAGTCGCTCGCGGGAGGGATCCATGGTGACGGGACGGGCCTGTGCCGCCTACGCCGCGAACCTCCGGTCCGGGAACCGTTCCTCCCAGCTCCGCCGTACGCAGGGGGAGGAACAGCTGCCGCCAGACCTGCCGGAGCACCGCTCCGTTTGGGGTAGGAACGCAGGTCGTCAGCCCGGGTCGCCTCCCGGATCACGCGTTCGTACATCACGTTCCGCTCGGCCGGATCATCCAGGTGGAACTCCGCCTACTCCGATGCTCTCGACCACGATGGACTGTCAACTGTTCCTGAAGTTTGGCCCTCTGGGGCCCGCAGGTCCCCAGAGGGGTCAGTTTCGAGGAGTCGACGACAACTGTGCACTTAGATTCGCCTCGACCCGCGGATTAGGAGATCAGCGACGGTCCGTCCGCCTACGTCCGTGGACGTCCGTCAGCTCAGCTCACCCGCCGTCCGCACCTGCCCCCCGTGACAGGTGCGGACGGGCACCGTGCGTGGCTCAGTGGGCGTCGAGCTCGGCGATGGCCTGGCCGGCGCCGAAGTCGGGTGGCGTGCCGAGTGGGCTGTCGAGGATGTAGTGGCCGGCGGGGATGCGGGTGATGGTGTAGCCGGGTTCGTCGCCGACTGGCTGGCTGACGGTGACGACGTCGGCGATCTGCTGGAAGTCGGTGCGGCCGGCGGCGACGTCGGCGGCGGTCGCGGTGGCGCCGTCCTTGGCCTTGCCGACGA
Source organism: Pseudofrankia coriaricola (assembly GCF_032027725.1). Lineage (NCBI taxonomy): Bacteria > Bacillati > Actinomycetota > Actinomycetes > Frankiales > Frankiaceae > Pseudofrankia > Pseudofrankia coriaricola. The sequence goes on from NZ_JASNFO010000044.1 coordinate 14,246, forward strand.
GCAGGATGAAGCCCGCGCGGTTCGGGTCCCCGGTGTTGGTGAACCGGATGGCCACCGGGCCGGCGGTGACCGAGGCGGGCACGCCGGTGAGCGTGCCCGCGTCGTTGGTGACGTCGAGCTTCGGGTATCCGCAGTGGTCGTACATCCAGGCGTCGACGGCGTGGCCGGCCTCGGTCAGGCCGCTGCTGTCGAGGTCGAACGGCTTGCCCTGCTTGGCGCCGTTGACCACGGCGATCAGTTTGTCCGCCTGGCCGGTCAGTTCGGCGGGCAGGTTGGCGCGCAGGGCGGTGGCCGCCGGCTCGATCGCCGCGGCGAACGCGCGCAGGTCGTCGGCGGTGGGGGCGGGGGCGTCCGGGTCGATGCCGGGGAAGTTGGTGGCGTTGACGGTGAGCTCGGCCTCGCAGGCCGCCTGGACCGAGCCGGCACTGGTCGCGCCGCTCGCCGTCGGCGTGGCGGCCGCTGTGTCCGCCGAGTCGGACGAGTCCGACGAATCCGACGAGCAGCTGGCGACGGCGATGAGGGCCGCCGACGCGAGCGCGGCCGCCGCGGCGACCGCGCGCCGACGGTGGTGGGATCGCACGATCATGATGTCACTCCCAGGAAGAGATGCCCAGACGGGCGGGATGAACGGGGCAAAAAGGGCATGGCAAAGCCAACGGATGGGAGAGGAAGGGCTACGAACGGGAGACGGGACGCCGACGCCTCGGCGGCCCAGCTACCGGGTCGGCCGGGTCGGCGTGACTCCTCATGCCCATACAGTCGCGCGCGGCGCACCAAACGGATCAAGATCGCAAATAGTCCTCGGATTCCGTCACGGAGGCCGCCCTAGGAGACGGGCCACTCGACTCGTTCGACCTCGCCCGGCTCCACCGGTACCACGCAGCTCTTCGCCATCTGGTCGAAGAAAGATCCATGAGCACCCAGCCCGCGAGCCTGGCCGTCACCAGTTGCCGTGAGACAAGGACGCCGTCTATGTGCTGCCGCGCTCGACGGCCGCGGTGCGGCCCGGTCGACCAGCACGGCCCGGTTGCTCCTGATCTTGTGACGAAGTGGCTCGACCTCGAGCAGCGATCCGCCGACCGGGTAGGAGATCCACTGGGTGAACAGCCTGGTTGAAGACGCGTACACCGGTGCGTAGACCTCGGCTAGCAGATCCCAGGTGCGGCCGAAGAGTTCGAACAGCCGTGGGCGGTCGGGTGCGCGGTGCCGTTGGACGGCGGCTGCCACGGTCCGTCACCGACGCTCGTGGGCTCGGGCTGTGTCATCGTGCTCGTTCGCGGTGGACGAGGTCAGGGCTGATTGCTTTGTCACGAGAAGCGGAGCGACGGCCGCCAGGGCGAAGACCGCGGCCAAGGTGAGCCAGCCGGCCCGCCCAAGGGCTAGCACGGCGCCGGTCATGAGCAGCGGCCCGACGGCCCGGCTGAAGGCACGGCCCAGGCTGAAGGCAGCGAGGTAGGCGTTGCGGCGGTCCGGTGGCGCGATCGTGAACGAGACAGTCCACGCCGAGCCGACCTGAGTGATCTCGCCGAGGGTCAGCAGAACGACAGACACCGTCAGCGCGACAACGGTGAACGTGGCCGAACTCTCCGACGCCATCGCGAATCCGACGCTCGCCGCCGCCAGGCACAGTGCGGCACCCGCATAACCGCGCACCGCGCGTGTTGGGGTGGTCGCTAGCTTGCCAGCCGGGTACTGCAGGGCGATGGCGATGACACCGGCCACCGTGTAAAGCACGCCGACGAGGCTCAACGGTGCGTCGGTCCGGGTCGCCAGCCATATCGGGAAGGCGACGTTGAGAATCGGCTGCCACAGGCTCAGAACGGCGTCGTAGGCGGTCCAGGCTTGCAGTCGGGTATCGCGCAGCGCCGCCCAGCGGTCGCCAGATGGGCGTCTAATCACCTGGGTGCGGATTGGCAAGAGCGCGAGAGGATGACGGCCGCTACGACGAACGCGACCGCGTCGGCGATGAGCAGCAACTGGAACGCGTGCGGCAGGCCCAGGCCGAGTACAAGGCCCGCGCTGAGGCTGCCGACGCTGATGCCGACGTTGATGACGGTGCGGTGCAGGGCCAGTACCTTGGTGCGGCGGTCGGCGGCGGTCACCTCGCCGACCAGTGCCTGGATCAGGGGCGGCGCGGCCTGCTGGGTGACGGCCACGACGAAGGTCACCACCAGGAACGGTAACCACCCGTGCGCCGTGAGGTAAGCCGCGGTGGCCACGCCCTGGATCAGCTCGACAGACACAAGTACCCGACGTGGCCCGAACCGATCGGCCATCCGCCCGACCGGTAATGCCACGAGCATCGCGGCCAGCGCCGCCACGGTCAGCCCTGAACCGACCGCCACTGTGGACAGGCCGACGACGCGGACGAAGAACACCGTGGAGACCGCGAGGAATAGACCTGTGCCGATCCAGTCGACGAGTGCGGCCGCAAGCAGCCAAGGAAGGAACGCACCGGCGCGTGGCGGAGCCGTCATCGGCTGAGCCCTACCTGTACACGGTGACGTGGTCGACTGTGATGCCGCGTTCGGCGAGAAGTTCCTCGACATCCCGGTACGACAGGGCGAACCGGAGGTACCAGCGGACTCCGAGCACGATCACCTCCGGTGGGACCGGAAGCCGGTGAACTCCGAGGTCGGCACCACAGGACGGACACGGTCTCGCCGCATCATCCGATCATGCCCGACACCCGACCTTCGTCATATGCGACAGTGCCCCATGTCCAGCCCTGGGCCGGCGATGTAGCCATCCAGCGAGATGGCCAGGGCATGAACCCGCAGCTATCGAGGGGTGGCGGCCGACCGTGAACGAGGAGGCAGCGGCGCACGGTGAGCTGGTGGACGACGTCCGGCTTGGCGTTCCGCTGTTCACGACCGCCGACGTCGCCCGGCAGGTCCTGCTCGACCACACGGTCCTGGTGCACCACGCTCGACGCCTACGCAGGGCTCACCGGGCGGGCGGAAGAGTCGGCCACGGCCCGGTCCGGCCGGGGCTCGTCACCACGCTGCCTGTACAGTTGCCCGCCGATCCCTCGGTTCCGTTCGTGGGCCTGGTCGAGGCGCTGGTCCTCGCCGCGTTCTGCCAGGCTCCGATGCCCCGGCAGCAGATCGAGTTCACCCTGCTCGTGCTGCGCGGTGGCGCGCCCGTCGCGGCGGTGCTGAGCCGGTACCGCGCCGGCGAATCCGTGGCTGATCTCGCCCACGACTTCGATGTCCCAGCCGCCGAGATCAGCGACGCGGCAGTCGTCGACGCCCACAGGGCATCCTGATCATCGCAGCTACACTGGATCTATGTCAATTTTGCCGGAACTGCACGGCTCATTGCTGATACGCACGGATTTTTCTGATGACGACGTCTGGGAAGCGGTCTGCGCGGCGAGCGTCACGACCTCGCCCGAGGGGTTCGAGGCACACCTGCTCTTCATCAGTGACCCGGCGTTCGCGGATCTGACCGTCGAGCAGGTCATGGCACTACCGGGCGCACGACACTACAACGCTCTATTCATCGTCGATCACGTCACGATTTCTGATCGGGAGACGCCGATCCTAGCAGTTGATCTGAATCGCGAACCTGGGCGCACCCTTCGAGTGATACCGGCCAAGATGCAGAGTGTAGAGAACAACCTCTGGGTAACCAACATGGATTTCTCTGAGTTTGTCGACGCAGCTGACCCGGATGGAGTCTTTCGCGGCTTCGCTGGCACCCGTTGACGGCCACGCACCGCGCTGCACAGAACTACAGCAACAGTGAGCTTCGATAGTGTCAACTCGGGATCGCGCATGGCTGCGCGGCGCGGACGCGCCGCCGGCGGATGATCGCACTCCGTACACCATGTTCAACACCTACGGTCCCGGAGACGGAGACGGTACTGAACTAGCCCTGACCGAGTCGCCTAGTTGACGGTCGGGGTTGCAGTCGGGCTCGCGTTGGGATCCTGGTCGGGCTCGCCGATAGGTTTGGGCGGTCCTTCATGGCGCGATTTGGCCGGCGCTACGTCGCCGACCACCCCGCGATCTGATGGCCTTCCTCGCGGACGCTCACCGCAACAGAGGCGTGCTTCCCCGGTCCGCCGCCGCCTACCTGATCGGCCACCTCAAGCTTCAACACCTCGCCGTCCGGCGGAAGAGTTCCCGCATTATCGCAACGGCGTCCTCGATGGCGGCCAATGCTTCCTCACGCCGACCAAGATTGGAAAGTTGGGTGGACAGGTTGTTCAGAGACCTAGCGAGGTCGGGGCGGAACGCCTCGGACCGACCCGCCGCCAGATCACGGTAGACCGCTGCGACGCTGACCCGGCCGCAGTTGCGTCGACTGCTGGCCAAGGCCGGCCGGCAACGCAACATCGACACCTGGGTCGTGCGGCTGCACGCGCTGTTCCGGGTCGAGCAGCTGCGCCAGCCGCCGCAGGTGGAAGCCGCCTTCGGCGAGCAGGCCCGGGCGCTGCTCCTGCAACTCGACGCCGCCTGCCGCGCCATCGAGCAGCTGGCCGAGGCGACCGCGACAGCGTTCGCCCAACATCAGGACGCGAAGATTCTGACCGGCTTTCCCGGCGTCGGTGGGCTCACCGCCGCACGCGTCCTGGCCGAGATCGGGGCGCCACAGTTGACAGTCCTCTGACGAAACTTCACGGGGATCTGCCGGGGGCACGCTTGAGGCGGCGGCGCGGAGACGAGCAAGCTTGTCCTGACCATCCTGGGGCGGCAAAGGAGCCGGCAGAGGCATGAGATTTCTCTTCGTCACCGCTGGCAGTCCAGCGACCGTGTTTGCTCTCACTCCCTTGGCGACGGCGGCGCGCAACGCCGGGCACGAGGTCTTCATGGCCGCCAGCGAGGAGCTGGTGCCTGCGATAGCCGGAAACGGGATTCCTCCGGTCAGCATCACGCCCGCGTCGATTCGGGACTTCATCTTCACGGACGCCGCCGGCGGGGCGGTCGCGGTACCGGACGATTCCCGGTCGGTCATGCTGCACGTGGGGCGCTCATTCGCGCGGATGGCCGAGGCCGGCCTGGAGGCGCTGTTCACGTTGGTCCGTGATTGGCGGCCGGATCTGGTGGTCGGCGGATCAGCGGCGTACGGCGCCGGCCTGGTCGCCGCGCATCTTGGCGTCCCATACATCCGGCACGCCTGGGACACCGTGGACACCACCCTCATGGACGAAGGCGCGGCCGAGATCCTTACGCCGCGGCTGTCGAAGCTGGGGCTGGACGATCTGCCGTCCCCGGATCTGCTCGTCGACATCTGCCCACCCGGCCTGCGGGCCGAACATGCACCGGCGACGCAGCCGATGCGCTGGATCCCCGGTAATCAGCAAAGGCGCCTCGAACCGTGGATGTACACCCGGGACGCCTCCGTCCGTAGGGCGCTCGTCACGGGTGGCACCCGGTCGTTCATGCCGGATAAGATGGCTTTCCTCCGTCGCCTGAGCGAGGCGCTTTCCACGCTGAACGTCGAGGTACTGATAGCGGCACCCGATGGGGTCGCGCAAGGGCTGCGCGCCGCGCTCGGCAACGTCCGCGTCGGCTGGATTCCTCTGGACGTCGCGGCGCCGACCTGCGACGTGATAATCCACCACGGTGGCGGAGTCACCTCCATGACCGCCATCAATGCGGGGATACGCCAGCTCATCGCACCAAGCGACGCCTATCTGCGGGCGGTGGCCCAGCCCATCGCCGACTTCGGCGCCGGTATCGTGCTCGAACCTGGCCAGGATTCAGCCGAGCATGTCGTGCAGGCATGCCGAGAGCTGCTCGCCGACTCGGCGTACGAACGTCGCTCGCGGATTCTCGCCACGGAGATCGCCTCGTTGCCGGCGCCCGCCGAGGTGGTCGGGCGGCTCGAGCAGTTGGAGCGGGAGCCCACCCGCTGAGCGTTCGGCGTTCCCCGCGGTCCGTCCGCCGCGCCGCGGCGTAGCGAGTCAGCTGGCTGGACAACGAGGAGGTTTTCCATGAAGACGTGCCCGTGCCAGCACCATGTCGCCCGCCGGGAGGCGGGATGACACAAAACCGCCGGCGCGAGTTTCATCGGTCTGCTGAACCTCCGTATGCTCGTCAACCACGGACGGTCACGGGCCGGCCTGGGCACCCCACTCCGCCGGTCCGACCGCGCCTCGTGACAGAGCGTGTGCCACGGGGCGTCAACCCGTTCGTGCGGACCGAGAGGCTCGATGCCTTTCGGAAGGGGCGCGCATGACCCGGCGCGTCATGGTCCTAGGTGGCACCGGGTTCCTAGGCTGGCATGTCTGTTCCACGTTCCGCGCCGCCGGCTACGGCGTTGTCTGCGTCTCCAGACGAGGAGGGTGGCCCGGGCCCGCCGACAGCGGCCTGTCGGCCCTGCGCCTCGATCTCGACACGGCGGGGGACGAGTTCGACCGGCTGCTCGCCGCCACGGCGCCCGATGTGGTGGTGAACGCGGCGGGCGTGGTGTGGCGGAGCACGCGCGCCGCCGAGAACCGGATGTGGGCCCTGCACGCTCACTTCGTAGACCAGCTGGTCAGCGCGGTCGCCGCGCTGCCCGGCACCACCCGCCTCATCCAACTGGGCAGCGCTCATGAATACGGGCCGAGCACGCCCGGCACGAGTACCACCGAGGACGAGTCGCCTTCCCCGCGCTCGGTGTACGGAAGCACCAAGCTCGCCGGGACGAGAGCCGTGCTGCGTGCCGCTCGCGCCAGGGAGATTCAGGCCATGGTGCTGCGGGTCGCCAACGTGATCGGGCCCGGCGCCCCCCGGGCGAGCCTGGTCGGCGCCGTCGCGCACCGGCTCACCGGTCCCTCGGAGGCACCGGAGCGCGAAGGCGAGCCCGTCGAGCTGTCACTCGCCCCGCTGCGGGACTGGCGTGACTTCGTCGATGTCCGGGATGTCTCTGCCGCCGTGGTCGCGGCGGCCGATCCGGCGCGCGACGTCACCGGGCACATCATCAACATCGCTCGGGGCGAGGCGGTGCCCGTACGCCGGCTGGTCGAGACTCTGATCTCTCTCTCGGAGCGGCCCGTACGGCTCGTCGAACAGCAGTCGCCGGGACCGGACCGGACCGGGCGTGCCGATCTTGGGTGGCAGCAGCTGGACGTGTCGCGTGCGCAGCGGCTCCTCGCCTGGCGGCCCGCCGTGAGCCTGGAGGCATCGTTGGCGGACCTGCTCGAGTCCACGCGCGAGGGAGTTCCCGCGGGCAGTCCCAGGGGGGTGAACCGGCGGACGTCGTACTTCCCGCCAGGCCGAGCATGACGGTGACCACCCCCGAGCCACGAGCATGACCGACCCCCGACAGGCAGGTCCCACCATGCGCGTCCTGATGATGACCACACCCGTTCCCACCCATTTCACGTCACTGGTGCCGCTGGCCTGGGGGCTGCGGGCCGCCGGCCACGAGGTGATCGTCGCCGCGCAGCCTGACGTCGTGCCGACGGCGCGTTCCGCCGGTCTGGTCGCCGCGAGCGTGGGCGAGAAATTCGACATCATCGCCTACCTGCGCTCCAAGCTGCCGGATGACAAGCGACCGCTGGAGGCGTGGCCCAGGCCCGCCGCGGACCAGATGGGGTTCTTCGGCCGGGTGTGGATGAACCACGCACGGAGGATGCTTCCCGATTACCTGGACCTGGCACGTGACCTGCGACCTGACCTGATCATCGCGGAGCAGCTGGAGTACGCGTCGCTGCTCCTGGGCGGCATCCTCGGCAGGCCGGTCATCCACCACCGCTGGGGCGTCGACGGCATCTCGGACCTGGCCTTGCGTGACGCCCGTCTCGAACTCGCCGACCTGGCAGCCGAGTCGGGCCTGCCGGCCCTTCCCAGCCCGGTCCACAAGCTCGATCCCTGCCCACCGTCACTCCAGACGCCCACCGCCGCGGCGGGAACGCCCATCCGCTACGTCCCGTTCAACGGCACCGCGGTCCTGCCGGACTGGGTCCGACGTGGCCGTCTCCGCGACGCCGGCCGACGGGTGGTCATCTCGCTCGGCAGTCTCACTTTCTTCCTCAACGGCGCCGCCTTTGTGCGCAGGCTGCTGTGGGCACTCGACGAAATTCCGGCGATCGAAATGATCATCACCGTCGACCCCGCGTTCCGAGATGCCCTTCACCCGCTGCCGTCGCGGGTCCAGGTCGTCGACCCGACGCCGCTGCATCTCTTCCTGGACACCTGTGACGCGGTCGTCCACCACGGGGGCGCGGGCACGAGCATGACCGCTACCGCCGCCGGCCTGCCTCAGCTCGTCCTCCCTCAGATCGCTGACGCCTTCGACGCGGGGCAACGGCTACAGGACGTCGGGGCCGGCCTTGTCCTCGACCAGGTCGCCACACAAGACGACCCCGGCACGCTCCGCGATGCCGTGGAGGCGCTTCTGTCGAAGCCTGCGTATCGTGAGGCGGCGCTGGAACTGCGCCGGGAGATGGCTGGGATGCCGGACCCGCAGCAGGTCGCGGCCGAGCTCATGAGGGCCGACGTGGGAGCCACGGTGCGCGGCTGAATGCCAACAGGGCATCAAGCCGCCGCTGAATGACAGGATGGACGCATGCGCTGGAAAGTCCATAAAGAGGAGCCGATCTTTACCGATCCTCCGTATCTGGACATCCGGATGGCGGATGTGGAGATCACTGGCGGGCGCCACCTCCAGCATCGGCTGATTCGCACGCCGCCGGGCGCGAGCGCGGTGGTGATGGACGACAGTCAGCGCGTCCTGCTGATCTGGCGGCATCGTTTCATCACGGATCAATGGGGTTGGGAGATCCCGGGAGGCAGGATCGAGAGCGGTGAGACCCCGTTGGAGGCCGCCGCTCGCGAGGTCCTCGAGGAGACCGGGTGGCGGCCCGGCCCCATGCGTCCGTTCCTCTACTCGCAGCCCAGCAACGGGATCAGCGACTCCGAGCTCCATACCGGCATCGCGGTAGGCGCCACCTACGTCGGCGCGCCGGCTGACGAGTGGGAAGCGGAGAAGGTCGAGTGGATGCCGCTCACGCGCATTCCCGACCTGATAGCCAGACGGGAGCTCGTGAGCGGGACAAGCATCGCCGGCCTGCTCTACGCGCTGGTCAGATATCACACCAGCGGGCCTGGCTTCATGTATGAAACCGTCGGAGGCGGCCTCCTCGCCGACGAGGCCGAGTAGACAGCCGCGACGGCTGGCCTGAGGTCTGCCGATCACCGCGCGAACACCCCGGTCCTGCCGCCACCGGTGCATGGCCGTGCTGTGGTCGGTGTCGAGCCTGCCCAGCGTCAGGCCAGCGGAGCACGCAGCTGGTGATCGTCGGCGGCAATCAGCGTGGCACCGCCTCGCGGCGGTCACGGCCCGCGGCGAACGGACCACCATCATCCGGATACCTATGCCCCGGGCGTGGACGCGCCGCTCCCGGACAGCACGCGGCCGTGCCTCCCGCGATCAGACGGACTCAGACTCCGACCGTACGAGGCCTACAGCTCGGGCGGTCGATGACCAGCCGGCATCGACGTTGCCCAGGCCCGGGGCCGAGACAGCCTGGGCAGCGCCTCGGCGACCAGAGCGGACACCCACGCGGCTTGGCGCCAGAGTCGCCGCGGCGGGTCCGGTGTTCGAGCCGGAGCCGCGGGCAGGCTGCCGCCACGCCATGCGCGTGATCGCGGGACCACCGACGAGAAACCATGGTCGACAGGTCGCCCTGCGGAATGTCGACTCGTCCGGCACCCTCGCGATCCCGAGCGGCCCGGCGACCGTCTCGCCGGCGTCCGCGGCCCACTCGCCGATCGCCGTGAACGACCGCGCCCCGGCCAGCACCGCGCACGTCGCCAGCGTCAGCACCGCGGCCAGCCGATGGCGCACCCCCCGGCGTTTCCGCGGGTCAGGGACCCGGGCGAACACCGCCAGCAGTCCCGGCGGCGCGGGAGGGGCTCCGCCTGCGGTCGTGGCGGCAGCCAGCTGATCCAGTACGTGGGCAGGCGACGATAATGGTGCTGCGGGCATGGCACCTCAGGACGATCATGATGGCGTAGGAACCTCCATGATCACCCAGGTGTTGTGCCCGCTTTCACGAGGTCCCGACCCGGCCGGCACAACCCCCGACCAGCCCCACCGGACATCCTCGGCGCTTCCAACGAACCGCTCACCAGCAAACTTGCCGGGACCCCGCGGGCTCTCGGTTCTAAAAATCCGTGATCTTGCGCCGGATGCGGTCGCGACCTGGGATGACGTCCCTATTCCGAAACGGAAGTGAGATGGGCCGCCACCCCGCACAGGAACCATCCTGTGGTCCACATCACGCTTGAGCCGTCCAGACGCCCCCGTGTTAGCCTATATACACTTAGATGCCGAGCAACTACAGCGCAGCCTGCACTACGCACCCGCACCCCGCGCAGCACTCGTTCTAGTTCTACACGCAACTATCTCTCGCGCAGTGGTCGATCTCGGTGTGACCTCGTGGCCGAACCACCTCGCCTGGAGGGAATGTGATAGAACCGATCACGGGTTTTCGCGTAGCGATTCTACGGAAATCCGCTCCGGCCGGTCACGGTCTCCCTTTTCGCCGAAGCGAGGGCGGGCCACGGCGTCCCATTGATTCGAAGGTCCACAAGAGACCGGAACAGGCACTCCGGCGGGCCGTCCCAAGTCGCCGAATCCGACCTTCTCCTCTTTTTGAACTGGAGGCCGATTTTCAGTAGACGCGAGCTCGGATGGAGACCGCTAATGGCCAGGAACCAGGTACATATCAATTTTCTGGGGCCGCTTGAGGTGAGCCTTTTCCTCAGCTCGATGGACGGCGAGGCCGCGCTCATAATAACAGCGACCAAACTCCAGCAGGTCTTGGCGATGCTGGCGGCCAACGCCAACTCGATGGTGAGTATCGAGCAGCTGATCGACGAACTCTGGCCCTACGGGCCACCGAGCACCGTGAAAACCATCGTACAGACGTACGTCTATCAGTTGCGCAAGCTCTTCTCCAACAGCCTCAAGCCCTCACAGGGTGCCGAGCTTCTGGCGACCCGGCCGGGTGGCTACATCCTGGAGATACCCCGGGAGAACGTGGACGTCTTCCGGTTCCAGGACCTCGTGCGGCGCGGTAGGGATGCGCTGCACAGCGGCCAGTCCGCCCGCGCCTCCGACCTGTTGCGCGAGTCGTTGGACCTGTGGCGCGGGCCCGTGCCCGTGGATATCTCCACCGGGCCGTATCTGCATGGACTGTCCGTCTACCTGGACGAGCAGCGGCTAGAGGCGGTGTCGCTGCGCATCGACGCCGACCTGGCGAACAACCGGCACCGTGAGGTCGTAGCCGAACTTCGCTCGTTGGTGGCCACGCACTACCTGCACGAGCTCTTCTACATCCGACTGATGCAGGCTCTGCAACGCTCGGGACGCAGGGGTGACGCGCTCGCCGTGTACCGCAAGCTCTGCCGCATCCTGGACGACGAACTGGGGCTGGAACCGTCGTCGGAGGCGAAGCGGCTCCAGCACGAGATCCTCGCCAGTCACTGAGGCGTATAGCGACCACGGCTCGGACCGGGCGAGCTCCGACACCGATGTGCTGTCGGTCAAAACTGTGATCACAAAACTATGATCAGCTGCCATCGGCCGGCGGCGCACGACGGGTGACGTACTCGGTACGGCCCGTCACGTGACCGCTCGTGCCAGCGGACCGCGCGACCAGCCATCGAGCTGATTTACCGGTCCTTGAGTCAGCCATGAGACCGTGGCCTGAGTGGCCTACGGACCTGTCTCACGCGAATATCGACATGACATGCGAGCTCAGCGACCGACAAGGGAACATGGATGGTATCGCCTAAGTTCAGCGTACTCGTCGTGGAGAACGCTTCGGACGGCACGGTGCCGCTGACTCAACGGCTTCGCCGACAAGGATACGACGTCGAAGCGGTCGACACCGGGAGCGCGGCTATCGCCTCCCATGTTGACACGGACATCATTCTGCTGGATCTCGAGCTTCCCGACCTGGACGGCCTGGAGGTGTGCCGGGCGATTCGGAGCGAGAGCGACGTCCCCCTGATCGCCGTTAGTTCCCGGACCGGAGAGCTTGACCATATCCTCGGCCTGCAGGCCGGGGCGGACGACTATGTCGTGAAGCCCTACGGCTTTCACGAGCTGTTGGCCCGCATGGATGCCGTCATGCGACGGGCACGGCCGCCGGGACCCAGCGCGAAGACTGTATCCCATGGGTCACTGCGAATTGACGCGAACCTGCGCGAGGTGAGTGTCGACGGCCGGCCCATCGAGGTCACCCGGAAGGAGTTCGACCTCCTCTGGCTACTCGCCTCGCATTCCGGCACGGTCGTCCCGAGGAGAAGGCTCATGCGCCAGGTCTGGGGGGACACCTGGTCCCGCCGCACCGTGGACACCCATGTGAACAGTCTCCGGAATAAGCTCGGCGCCAACACATGGATCGTCACGGTGCGCGGGGTGGGCTTCCGCCTCGGCGAGGGCGACTCCTTCGACCAGCGGGCTTCGGGCTGACGTAGGAGACGCTCGTCGACGAATTCCCGGTCCCAAGGCCGTGGTGGTTCCGGGGGCGTCGGGATTCCCGCCGGACAGCCGCGGAGCCACCGGCCGGCCAAAGCAGACATCGATGCGCGGCGGGGCACCCGACCGCGCCCAGAGTGAGGGGATCAGGTCGATGGCCACGTTGCTGGTGACCGGAGGGGCCGGCTTCATCGGCTCGAACTTCGTTCGCTACTGGGTCCAAATTCACCCGGACGACTCGGTCGTCGCGCTGGACGCGCTGACCTACGCCGGCCGGCGGGAGAACCTCGCTGACGTCGCCAGGGAAATCGCCTTCGTGCACGCCGACATCCGTGACCAGGCCGCGGTCGTCGATGCGCTGCGGGAACACAGCGTGGACGTCGTGGTCAACTTCGCCGCCGAATCGCACAACAGCCTCGCCATCATCCGTCCGGGCGAGTTCTTCGCCACCAATGTCATGGGCACCCAGGCGCTCCTGGAGGCCGTCCGGACAGTCGGCGTCGCACGCTTCCATCAGATCTCCACCTGTGAGGTCTACGGCGACATGGACCTGGAGGACCCCGGTGCGTTCACCGAGGACTCCCCCTATCTGCCACGCACGCCCTACAACGCGGCGAAGGCCGGTGGCGACCACGTCGTGCGCTCCTACGGTCACACCTACGGCGTACCGGTCACCATCACCAACTGCTCCAACAACTACGGTCCGTACCAGTTTCCCGAGAAGGTCATCCCCCTGTTCATCTCCCGAGCCCTGCGCGGCGAGGTCCTGCCGCTCTACGCCTCCACCCGCAACCGGCGGGAATGGCTCCACGTCCTCGACCATTGCCGGGCCGTCGACGCCGTCCTCACCCGGGGCCGCCTCGGCGAGACCTACCATGTCGGTAGCGGGGTCGAGGCTGACATCGAGACCATCGCCGACACGATCCTGACCGAGCTCGGCCTGCCGTCGGCGCTGAAGACGATCGTCCCCGACCGGCCCTCGCACGACCGCCGGTACCTGCTCGACTCCTCCAAACTGCGCCGCGAGCTCGGTTGGGAACCCCGGATCTCCTTCGCCGACGGGATGCGCTCGACCATCGGCTGGTACCGCGACAACGAATCCTGGTGGGCTCCGCTCATCGGTGCCTCCCCCGTCATCGAGTCCGCCTGGGCGACCACCGGACAGTAGCCGTGCCGCCGGGACGGAGCAGGCGGGCACGTGGCCGCCGGCCCACACCGGCCTCGTCGACGGCGCGGGCCGGCCAGGCGCGTCGGGCCCGCCGGCGGCGGGCCCGGCCGGCGAGGCCATGTCGTCCGGCGCGCTACTTCTCCCACTCGAAGTAGATGACGGGCGGCTCCCGCCCGGGAATCTGCTGGAGCCGGCCGTGGTCGAGCCCGATGAGCTCACGAATCGCGATCGTCTCCCCTGGCCACTTGGGGTGCGCCAGTTCGTCGAAGGCGACGATGCTCCCAGTGGTGAGATAGGGACGGATCGCCTGGAACGTGGCCAGGGTCGGCGAGTACAGGTCGCAGTCGAAGTACGCCAGCGCGATGACCGTCTCCGGGTTCTCCTCGAGATACCGCGGCACCGTCTCCAGCATGTCGCCCTGGACGACGAAGCTGCGCCGGGTCGAGCCGTAGGGCTCGGACGCCTCGTGCGCCGCCAGGACGTCACGCAGATGGCCGACCTCATCCGTCGGCATGGCGAACCGGCCGACCGCCGCGCTCGGGCTCACCCGGTCCACGTCGGCTATGTCGGGAAAACCGGTGAAGGTATCGAACCCGATCACGCGACGCAACGAGTTGTACGGCTCGTAGATGCTTCGCAGCGTCGTGAACGTTGCCAGATGACGCCCGTGCAGAACCCCGAATTCCATGATCACTCCCGGGACCCTGAGCAGGAGGCGATAGAGAGCGTCCATCGACAGCAGGTCGCTCAGCTGGTGGCGGCGCAGGTAGACCGCCAGGTTGTCGATCAGGTATTCGGGTGGGATGGGCGTCTCCGCCAACAGCTTCGTCAGCCGCTCCCGGGAGTCGCGTTCCTGCTCTGGCTCGTGCGGAACGATCAGGTGGTCCTTGTACTTGGGTTCGGTCACAGGCAGGCATCTCCTTCATCGGAATTCGGAGCGGCGGGCGGGTGTCGCATGACCAGCATTCAGGTGGACCTCGCGCGACCCAGTTGCCCGGCGTGGGCCCATGGCCAACCGCTCGGGCCCAAGCCCACGGTGCGACGGATTCACGGGCACCGGAATACACCCCTGACCGATGCCCCATCACCTTCCAGAAGCTTGCTCGCCGTCCCGCCGGGCCTCAACCGTCCTTGTGGCGGATACCGGTGAATTTTCGTCAGAGAACGGTCAACTCCCGCCGGCGCGTCCCGGCCGCCCGGGCGAGCTCGCTCCCGGCGGTCCGGCCGCGGCCCTGGACGGCGGCGGCCCTGGACGGCGGCGGGCCTGGACGGCGGCAGGCCGCCGGTTCACGCCCGCTCCAAGGTCCCGGTCAGTCCCAGCCACCGCTGGCGGCGGTCCGGGTGACGTAGTCCTCGAAGGGTGTCGGCGGCCGGTCGAGGGCTCGCTCGACGCCGTCGGCGAGAGCGGAGTCGTGGCCGTCGCGGATGGCGGTCAGGACGCTGGTCAGCATGCGTGCGACGTCCGGTGGGACGCCGACGGCGATCTGGCCTTCGATGTAGGCCTCGGGTTCGACGTCCGTGTGCTGGATGGCGCGGCCGGTTGCCTTCGCGATGAGGTCGGTAGCCTCTCCGAAGCTGATCGCGCGAGGGCCCGTGAGCAGGTAGGTCTGCCCGTGGTGACGGTCCTGGGTGAGGGCCTCGGCGGCGATTTCGGCGATGTCCTCGGCGTCGATGAACGGGGTGCGTCCGTCTCCCGTGGGCAGGACGAGGCTCCCGCTGAGGATGCCAGGTCGCCAGGAGTCCTCACTGAAGTTCTGCGCGAACCAGGTTGGCCGTAGGATCGTCCAGCCCACGCCGGAGCCACGCACGGCCGTTTCGGCGGGCTTGAGCGGATGACCGTCGTAGTCCGCGCCACCGGCGGTCAGGAGGACCAGCCGCCGCGCGCCCGCGGCGGTCGCCGCGGTCACGAAGGCGGGGATACGCCGCGAGCCGTCCACACTCGCCGCTCCCAGATCTGGCTCGACGAGATAGACGGCGCTGGCACCGTCGAGCGCGGGCGCCCAGGTCTCGGGCTTCGCCAGGTCGAAGGTGACGTCCGCGCGCGCACGGGCCGCGGTCCGGACCGGCCGGCCGGCGGCTCGCAGCCGCTCCGCGACGCGCCGGCCGGTCTTGCCAGTACCACCGAGGATCAGGTTGTCGTCCATGGCATCCAGGCAACAGCACCGTCCCTGAGCGGATCCATGGGAGAGTGTCGATAAAGCATTTGTCATCGTCTACGCTGGGCGCCGTGGACGTGCTCAGTGATCTGTTACACCGAGCCCGTGTCGGCAACGCACTGGTCCGGCAGTTGATCCAGCGACCGCCCTGGTCGATGACCTACGCCGATCCTGCTCCCCTCACGGTCGTGGCCACCCTCGGCGGCCACGCGTCCATCCGACTCGACGATGTCGCCTGCGCGCCGGTCCAGCTTGCCGCCGGCGACATCGCCCTCATCAGCGGCGGCGGCCGGCACACGATCGCCGACAGCGCCTCGACCCCACCCCAATTCGTGATCCGCCAGGGCAGGAAGTTCCACGCCGACACCGGCGAGGAAACCTCCGCCCACACGAGCCTGGGCCCTCGCACCTACGGCGACGGGCTGCCAGGAGCCACGACCATGCTCCGTGGGGTCTACCTGCTGCGCGCCGGCGCTGGCGACCGGCTTCTCGAGATGCTCCCCCCACTGGCCATCGTTCCCGCGGGCCCGCGTACACGGGCGGCACTGGACCTGCTCACCAACGAGGCCGCCCGCGACGAACCCGGGCAGGACGCCGTCCTCGGCCGGCTGCTGGATCTCGTGCTCGTGATGGCGTTGCGCGCGTGGTGCTCCCGGCCGAGCGCGACACCGCCCGCCTGGTACCGGGCACTGGGCGATCCCGCCATCGGCGGCGCGCTGAACCTCCTGCACACGGACCCCGCCCACCGCTGGACGGTCGCCGAGATAGCCACCAGAAGCGGCATGTCCCGGGCCGCCTTCGCCGCGCGCTTCACCGACCATGTCGGCCAGGCTCCGCTGACCTACCTGACAGCCTGGCGCATGACGCTCGCGGCGGATCTGCTCCATAACACGGACGACACCATCGCGACCATCGCCCGCAACGTCGGCTACCACGACGCGTTCGCCTTCAGCGTGGCGTTCAAACGCGCCCACAGCATCAGTCCCTCAGCCTGGCGTCGCCAGATCTCCTGAGATGCTCGGACCTCGCCGGGGCTGGCCCCGGGAGGGGCATGCACCCGCGGGTCGGAGCTCCTCATGGGCACCGTCACCGAGGTGTCGCGGCTTCGGGACTCGCCTGCCGCCAGGACGGGGTCCGGCACCCGGTAGAGCGCGGATTGAGCGCGGATTGAGGGCGCGAGAATAGCGTTCGCACCGACGCGGCTGTAGCGCAATACGTCGCCTCATGCGCGAGGAATACCGATCTCCAGTGACCGGTGGGCGGCCCGCGGGCGGCGGGCACCCGGGCGAGTGACCTGGCGAACTGCGCCCTGAGCCATCTGTCGATGGCCGTCCACCAGGTGCGATTTTAAGGAGAACCATGCACGGGAACGGCGTCGGCGAGTCTGGCGGCGGTTCGTGAGCCGTCGAGTCGTGATTACCGGAATGGGGGTACGAGCCCCCCAGGCATTGAACACGGCCGCTTTCTGGGATCTGTTGTCCGCCGGCCGGACGGCGACCCGGAGAACCTCCTTCTTCGATCCCTCACCGTACCGGTCGCAGGTCGCCGCGGAAGCGGATTTCGACGCCGTGGCAGAGGGCCTGAGCCCCCGCCAGATCCGGCGGATGGACCGGGCGACCCAGTTCGCGGTGGCCTGTGCCCGCGACGCGGTGGCCGACAGCGGGATCAGTCTCGACACCATGCCGCCGGACCGGATCGGGGTGAGCCTGGGCAGCGCAGTGGCGGCCGCCACCAGTCTCGAGCAGGAGTACCTGGTCCTGTCCGACTCGGGCCGCCGCTGGGTGATGTCGCCGGACCATCTCTCGCCGCACATGTTCGACTACCTGGTCCCGAGCATCATGCCGGCGGAGGTCGCCTGGACTGTCGGGGCGGAGGGGCCGGTCGCGATGGTGTCGGACGGGTGCACGTCCGGTCTCGACTCCGTCGCGCACGCTGCCGCGCTGATATGTGAGGGCAGCGCGGATGTCATGATCGCGGGGGCCTCGGACACTCCGATCACCCCGATCGTGGTTGCCTGCTTCGACGCGATCAAGGCGACCACCAGCCATAACGACGACCCAGCCCGGGCTTCCCGCCCGTTCGACGGCACTCGCGACGGTTTCGTGCTCGCCGAGGGCGCGGCCATGTTCGTGCTGGAGGAGCTGACGGCCGCCCAGCGCCGGGGCGCGCGCGCCTACGCTGAGATCGGCGGCTTCGCCAGCCGGTGCAACGCCTTCCACATGACCGGGCTCAAGGCCGACGGCCGAGAGATGGCCGAGGCGATCCGGGCGGCTCTCGACCAGGCCAGGCTGGACCCGACCGAGGTGGATTATGTCAACGCCCACGGATCGGGCACCCGGCAGAACGATCGACACGAGACCGCGGCGTTCAAACGGAGCCTTGGCGAGCACGCGTACCGGATACCGGTCAGTTCGATCAAGTCGATGGTCGGTCACTCTCTGGGCGCGATCGGCTCGGTCGAGATAGCCGCGTCCTTGCTCGCGATCGAGAACCAGGTCGTGCCACCGACGGCCAATCTGGACGTCGCGGACCCGGAGTGCGACCTCGACTACGTTCCGAAGGACGCGCGCGACCACCGCACCGACACCGTGCTGACCGTTGGCAGCGGCTTTGGCGGCTTTCAGAGCGCGATGGTCCTGACCCGACCGAGGCCGGTGGCCGTATGAGCGTCATCACCGGGCTGGGCGTGGTGGCGCCGAACGGGGTCGACACCAAGGAGTTCTGGGCCGCCACGCTGTCTGGCCGCAGCGGTATCACCGAGCTGGACAGGTTCGACACGTCCGGCTATCCCGCGCGGTTGGCCGGGCTGGTGAACGACATCGACCCGGCCCAGCACGTGCCCGCCAGGCTCAAGCCCCAGACGGACGTGTCCACCCAGCTCGCGCTGATCGCCGCCCAGAGCGCCCTCGAGGATGCCGATGTGGACACCGCCGCGATGACCGATTATCAGATGAGCGTCGTCACCGCGAACGCCTCCGGTGGCTTCGAGTTCACGCACCGGGAGTTCAGGAAGCTGTGGTCCCAGGGCCCGGAGCGAGTGAGCGTGTACGAGTCCTTCGCCTGGTTCTACGCCGTGAACACCGGTCAGATCTCCATCAGGCATGGCATGCGCGGCCCGTCGTGCGCTTTCGTCGCTGAGCAGGCCGGCGGTCTGGACGCGTTGGGACACGCGCGGCGGACCATCCGCGATGGTGTGGCGTTGGTGGTCAGCGGCGGCGTCGACTCCGCGCTGGACCCATGGGGATGGATCTCTCATCTGTCCAGCGGCCGGGTCAGCCTCGATCCCGACCCGACGACCGCCTATCGACCTTTCGACACGCGCGCCACCGGGTATCTGCCCGGTGAAGGCGGCGCCATCTGTGTGTTGGAGGACGCCGCCGCGGCGCGCGCGCGAGGTGCCCGGGTGTACGGCGAGCTTGCCGGCTACGCGGCCACCTTTGACCCGGCGCCCGACGCCGGGCGCCCACCCGCGCTCCGGCGAGCGGCGGAACGGGCGCTCGCCGACGCCGGGATCGGGCCGGCCGAGGTGGACGTGGTGTTCGCCGACGCGGCGGGCGTGCCGGAGCTGGACCGTTCCGAGGCGGAGATGCTGCGGGGCATGTTCGGTGTACGCGGGGTTCCGGTCACCGCGCCCAAGGCGCTGACCGGCCGGCTGTTCTCCGGGGGCGGGGCTCTCGACGTCGTCGCGGCCCTGCTGAGCATTCAGGAGGGCGTGATACCCCCGACCTTCGGGACTGGCTCGGTTCCGGACGAGTACGGAATCGACCTGGTGCTCGGAAAGCCCCGCCGGACCAGCGTACAGAACGCCCTCGTGCTGGCCAGGGGGCGAGGGGGATTCAACGCGGCCATCGTCATCCGCGCCTTCCGATCCTAACCGAAAGCGAGCAGTCATGGGCAGCACGATGAGCATCGACGACCTCCGTGCCATTCTCCTGGCGTGCGCCGGGGATGACGAGTCCGCCGCCGGCCGTGGCGATTTCTCGGACGCCTCCTTCGAAGAGCTCGGATACGACTCGCTCGTCCTTATCGAGATGGCGGCCACCCTCAAGCGGGACCACGGCGTCTCCATCCCGGACGATCGGCTCGTCGTGGCACTCACGCCGCACGAGATGCTCGATCTGATCAACAACCGGATCGAGGCCTAGCGATGGCCACCAGGACAACTCACAGCCGGCTGGTGGCCGCGCCGGCAGACGAGGTCTACCGCCTGGTCGCCGACGTCACGATCTGGCCGGTGATGTTCTCGCCGACCGTGTCCGTCCGACATCTTCACCGGACCGAATGCGAGGAGCGGTTCCAGCTCTGGGCGCTGGTCGCGGGCGGCGTCCAGACCTGGGTCTCCCGCAGGAGCCTCGACCCGGTGGCCCGCCGCGTCACCTTCCAGCAGGAGCGCAGCCATCCGCCGATCAGCGGCATGGCCGGGACGTGGTCGTTCACCCCGGCCTCGGACGGAATGACCGAGGTCGTGCTGGACCACGCGTTCTCGGTCACAGACGACGACGCGCTCCAGCCGATGATCTCGGCGGTGGACCGCAACAGCACCGAGGAGCTGGCCGCGCTCGGCCGAATCGCCGAGCTCGGCCATCCGGTCGACGAGCTGGTCGACACGTTCTCCGACACGGTGGTCGTGGACGGCCCGCTCCCGGACGTCTATGACTTCGTCTACCGCGGTGATCTGTGGCCTGAGCGGCTGCCACACGTCGCCCGGGTCGACCTATCGGAAGACGAGGCAGGCGTCCAGCGCATGGAGATGGAGACGGTGACCGCGGACGGCGCGGCCCACGTCACCAGTTCGATCCGGGTGTGCTCCACGAACTCCAGCATCGTCTACAAGCAGCTCCTGCCGCCGAGGATGCTGCTGGGCCACAGCGGTCAGTGGTCCTTCAGCCGGCGGGAGGACGGCGTCGAGGTGACGGCCACGCACATGGTCGCGATCGATCCCGACGCGGCCCGGTCGGTGATCGGGTCAAACGGCACTCTCGACGATGCCCGGGAGTACGTCCGTGCAGTGCTGGGCGGCAATTCTCGGGCCACGCTGGCCCGCGCGCGCAGCTACGTCGCGGGCCGCGGCTGAGGCGCGGGCCCGCGTTGGCCACGACCGGTCACCCGACGACCCGTACCTGGTCCGTGCCTGTAGCTGGTCCGTGCCTGTGGAGCCTGTGGACCGCTGGCGCCTGGACCGCCGACGCCCGCCGGCTGGATGCCGGCGGGCGTCAGAACCCGCAAAACCCCACCGTCAGCACGACCCAGGTGGATCCGGGTCCTGGTTCCGCCCAGCGCGGCGCCAGCGCAGGACGAAATACCGTGGCGTCTCGTCGAGGCGTTCCCGCAGGATCAGTTCGTCGTCGTCCAGGTGGGCTTCTCGGACCTGGGTCGTGTCGACGATGTGGGGATGGGAACTGATCTCCACTTCATGGACCAACATTCCGCCGGCCAGCCGCCAGCGCCCGGAGTATCCCATGTAGAACGCGGCCGGACCGGCGGCCTGATGCGGACCGCCGACGGTCCGCATCAGGCCAACCGAGATGTACCCGTCCGCGTCGTAGACCAGCAGGCCGGCGGCTCCAGCGCCGAGTGGTCCCTCGCTGGTGGATCCCTCCGCGCCGAGAAAGTAGTGGGAGGTAAGCCGCCAGGCTCCGGTGAGGTCCGCTACCGACAACATTCACCCTCCGGGTCGTCCCATGCGGCACATGCGGCAGAGCATCCAGGCGGCAGAGCATCCAGGCGGCAGAGCATCCAGCTGGCAACGGCCGGGAAACGCTCCGCCGGCGACGTTCGCGGTACTTCTACGAGGTCTCGAGATGCTCTGCCACCCAGTCCGCCGCTAGCAGGCTCCAGATACTGATCATGTTTGGGCAGGTATGCCGTTCGCCCTCGTATACGATCAGCTCGTGATCGGTACCCCATATCCGGTCGAGATCAACGAGGTCCGCGACCGGGAAGATGTCGTCGAGCGTTCCGTGGACAGTGAGAACCGGAGCACCGGCCGGGACCGTGACGTCCAGCTCGATCACGTCGAACAACGCCTGCATGTTCACGGGCTCGCCGCAGGCGAACGCGCATCGAAAATCGTCCCGCAGGCGGCGGGGAAGGCCGTCGAAGGGAGCCACGCGCGGGCCTCCGGAGATGTTCACGACGCACCTGAACAGTGAGCCGATCCGCTGGGACATCCGGAGGGCAAGATAGCCGCCGAAACTGATACCAAAGAAGGCGAGGCGGTCGTGGGCAATGCCCGGCTGGAGCCGCAGCCAGGCGACAAGCGCCTCCACGACCGTTTCCATCTCGATATGGAGCGGAACCTGGCCGACGTGGATTCCCTGACCTGGCCCGTCGAACAGCAGGGCGGCGATGCCACGCTCGAGATAGGTCTCCGCCAGGGCAAGGACCTCGACCTCGGTCATCGAGTCCAGCCCGTTGGACATGATGATGCAGGGCGCCGGGCCCGACGGCCTACGATGCGCGGGCGGCAGGAACAACCAGTAATGGATCTTGCACGAGCCCGTCTCAGCCAGAGTCAGCTCACCCCGGCGACATTCCAGATGACTGTCCTCCAGGCTGCGCAGGAAACAGTCACGTACCCGTGAGCGCAGGCCGAGTTTGCGGTCCCGATCGCCGAAGTCCATGAACTCGGCCCAGTGATAGCACGCCGCGGCACCGCGCAACGCCCGGCCTCGCCCGGCGGCCGTACGCGCCTCGCGCGAGACGCTCTGGTAGCGGTCCCCCTGAGCGCACCATCGAATCCGCCATTCATCCCAGAACGCCGCCGACCGCAGGTCGATGAGATCGGCGGGAAAATCTCGGGCCACCGCGAACAGGTCACCCCAGTGGGTTTCGGCCGCATACCGCGAGTGCAGGAACATCAGTCGTGGAAGGTAGTAGGAGATCGCCGACAGGACCGAATCACTCGTCGCGGACGGCGCTACCGCGTCCGTCGTTGGCCACTGTCGGGGCGCCGTTTTCTCGGCCATGTCACGATTGCCTTCCCGGGAACCTGTCAGTTTTGTCGACACCAGATCTGACGGGCGGCCGGCGACCTCCCGGCTGTGCCTCTGCCGGCCGCGCCCGCGGTGACCGGGCGTGGCGGCCCGGCGCCGCCATCAGTCGTACGTGACCTGGCGCACGCGAGTCAGGAGCTCGCCGTCCACCGCCGTGAGCACGTCGTGCATGACGCAGCTCACGAAGGACACGTCCTGCCCGGGCCGGACCTTCAGCACCAGGCAGTAGGCGGTCGAACTAACGTCACCGTCGCCGAGCGGCCCCAGCCTGATCATGTTGACCATGTGCCGGCGCTGCATCGGGTCGTCCTCGAACTTCCGATGGAAGTCCGTCAGGTCCGCGACAATACCCGGCCGGGTGCGGGCGGCCGGGCGGCCGGGTGTGTGCGCGAACTCGGCGTCCTCGGTGAACGTGTCGGCATAACCCGCGATGTCGCGCGCGTCGAGCCGCTGCATCTGGGCCGCGTAGAACTGCTGCACGCGCGGGTAGAGGGTCTCCAGATCGAGCCGGGCGGGCATGGTTGTCATGACACTTCTCCGGGTCCGGTGGGCGTCAGTAGTTCCCAAGGCCGCCGCAGACATTGAGCGCCTGCGCCGTCACCGCGGCAGCGAGAGGGGAGATCAGGTACTGGACCATGGCGGCCACCTCGGCGGGCTCGACGTAACGGCCGATCGGCACGCGCCCGGTGATGCGAGAATGTGTTTCGTCCACGTCGACGCCCCAGATGGCGGAATAATGCTCCCGCACTCGTTCGGCCATCGGCGTCTCGACGAATCCGGGACACACCGCGTTGACCGTGATACCGGTCTTCGCGAGTTCCAGGCCGAGTGCCTTGGTGAAACCGACCACGCCGTGCTTGGACGCGGAGTAGGGGGCCGCGTGGACGACCCCCTGCTTTCCGCCGGTCGAGGCGATGTTGATGATCCGGCCGCGCTTCCGCTCAAGCATTCCGCCTGACGTAAGGACTTCCTTGGTCACGCGGAAGACGCTGGTCAGATTGGTGTCGAGGACGTCGAGCCACAGCTCGTCGGAGATGTCCGAGGTTTCGCCGCCGCCGGGGCGCCCGGCATTGTTGACGAGGACGTCGACCGGGCCGAACCGGTCCACCGCTCGGCGCACCAGGTCGCGGATCTGCTCGGGCGACCGGACGTCGCAGTCGCACCCGTCGACCGTGTGTCCCTGGCTTCGGAGATCCTTGGCGATCGCCGCCACCGCCTCGGGTGTGCGCGAGCACAGGAAAACCGCCGTGTCGTTCCTGGCCAGCGTGGCCGCGATCTCCAGACCGATACCGCTGGTGGCGCCCGTGACCAGGGCCACCCGCTGGGTGCTCTCAACCATGGTTGTCCGTGTCCCATCCGCCGTCGTCGACGGGCCAGTTAGTCGGGATGGTGCCTACCAGATAGCTTTCGGGCCGCGCGGGCGGCCGGGCGCGGGTAACAGTCAGCTGTGGACCTGAGCCCCGGGACCCGCGGCGTCAGAGCCGGACGGCTCCGGCGGTGAGGCAGGCCAGCAGGGTGCGAGCCTGCACGTTGACGTAGTGACCGTGCCGGACAAGCGCGCCGAGCTGAGCCGGCGTCACCCACTGATAGCCTGGAAGCGGCTCAGCCGGTACTCCCGCCTTGTCCGCGTCGACGAACAGGTACCGGCTCACCGCGTTCAGGAACCGGCCACCCTCCTCGGAGTGCCTGGCCTCGTACACGATCCCCGACGGCTTAGCCGCCAGCACGAGATCCAGATAGGCCGGCCGCTCGGTCCGTGGCTTTCCGGCGTAGTTCTCCGGAGTGCACTGGACCGTGGGGCCGAGCTCCACCGTGTCCAGGAAGCCGGCCTCGACCCGAGCGTGCGCCAGCAGGTGCGGAACGCCCGAGAAGCGTCGGGTGACGAACGCCGCGATTGAGGTCCGGCACGGCTCGAACAGCGGCTGGTCCCAACCTGCCACCTCCCTGTTCCCCGCCTCGACGTCGACGGCCACGACGCGGAAGTAACGTCGCAGGTGGTGCTCGATGGCATCGGGGCCGTGGCGCCAGCCGTCCACCTCGGCCAGCGGTATCAGCTCGGCTCGGACCTCGTGGCGGGCCCGTTCTCCGGTGAACCACGACAAAAGCTCTGTACCGGTGAGTAGGGATCCCGGCGAGTCCTCGTTCACCGGCGCGCACGCGAGCACCGTGCGGGCATCCATGTTGACCACAAGGTCCCGACGCAGCAGAGCACCGATCTCGCCGAGCGTCAGCCAGCGGAAATCCTCGTGTGGCTCGACGTCCTCCCGCGTCTCCACGATCATGTTCCGGTTCTGCTTCTGATAGAACCACGAGCCGTGTTCCGACTGGAGCACGTCGGCGAGGACCTGCCCCCGCCGCGGATCGACGAAGTATTCCAGGTACCTGACCGGCGCGCCCTTGTGCACGGCGGTGTAGTTGCTGCGAGTGGCCTGAATGGTCGGCGACAGCTGGATCAGGTTGGGGTTGCCGGGCTCCATCTTGGACTGCATCAGGAAGCGCAGTGCGCCGTCGCGTTCCTGGGCCAGCAGACCCAGGATGCCCGTCTCCGGCTGCCTGATGATCGGCTGCTGCCAGCGCGGGACCATGCCGTCCGACACCGACACGTCGAGACCTTCGACGGTGAAGAAGCGGCCGCTGCGGTGTCCGAGGTTCCCGCTGTCTGGATCGAAGGACCACTGGCCCAGCCGCTGGAATGGGATCGGCGTCACCCGGAAGGAGTTTGCCTGGTGACGCGCGAGCAGCCAGCGGACGACATCGGCGGCCCGTTCCTCAGCGGCCGCGCCTGGCTCGGCGGCCGACCGGGCCAACCGGGCGGGTAGCTCCGGGTCCTCACGGCCGAGGGCGGGCAGGCCCGCCAGCGCCCCGGAGGGGGGTGCCGAGGTGGGCATCGCGCTCACTCTCCTTTGAGATCTCTGTGGGTTCCCTGTCCTGGTGGCCCATGTCGGGGATTCCCGCAAGGGCTGAGCAGTGGGTCGTCGATCCGTTTCCCGCGAGTTGCGCCCGGGTCCGCAGCTCATCGAGCAGAGACGCCGCGCGAAGCGATGCCGGATCGGGAGGGGCCGCTCGCGCGGCGGCCTGCGCGAAGGCGCCGACCGCGAGGCGGACCTGGTCAGCCGCCGTCAGCACGACGGTCTCCCGATGGACCGACCGTTCGAGGTGGATGTGCGGCACGTGCTCGGCAGCCGGGGTGAAGGCGGGCTCGACCACGATGAGCCCGTCGCTGCCGCACAGCTCATAGCGGGACCGGTAGACGTGGTCGAGACCGAAGCTGAGATGCGCGCTTACTCCGCCCGGAGTGAGCAGCAGCGCGGCGCCACCCAGGTCGACGTCCGTCCACGGCGCATGGGTGAGGGTCGACCCCGCGACCGCCAGTTCGTCGCCGAGGAAGTAGAGGGCCGCTCGGAGCGGATAGACGGCCGCATCCCACAGCGCTCCCCCACCCAGCTCGGCCGAATAGCGGATGTCACCCTCCGGCCGCCGTGGCACCGAAAAGGCCGCATGGAATGAGCGCAGCTCGCCGATGGCGCCGTCACGCACCAGCCTCGCGACCGCCGCGTGCTGAGGGTGATGCACGAACATGACGTTCTCTACCAGTGCTCGCCCGAGGGTTCGGGCGACTGCGAGAAGGCGCTCGGTATCCGCCTGGCAGGTCGTCAACGGCTTCTCGGCCAGGACGTGTTTGCCGGCCCTGAGCGCCGCCTCGACCCAGTAGGCGTGCAGCGAGACGGGCAGCGGAACGTAGACCGCGTCCACGTCTGGACGCCCCAGCAGCGCGGCGTAGCCGTGCACGGGCTCGGCCCCGAACCGTCCTGCCGCATCGCGGGCCCGTGCCGAGTCACGGCTCGCGACCGCGGTGACCTGGACCTTGGGAGAGGCCGACATGGCGGGCAGCAACCGACGCAGGGCGATGCCGGCGCAGCCCATCACACCGACGCGCAGGGGGCTCATCGTCAGGTCAGCTCCTTCGCGTACCTGCGACACGCCTCGTACGAGGGAAGGATTCCCCTCTCTTCGGCTTCTTTCAGGGATGGAGCGTGCGTGTCTTTCTGGGAAAGAACTATCGGATGGTTCTTCGGCCACTCGATGCCGATCTCCGGGTCGACAGGCGACACAGCCCGTTCCCGGGCGGCTACATACGGCTGCGAGCACAGATAAACGACAGTGGTGTCATCGTCGAGCGCCATGAACGCGTGCCCCACTCCTTCCGGCAGATAAAGCACCTGCCGCCGGTGGGGATCGATACGGGTCGCGGTCCAGCGGCCGAAGGTCGGCGAGCCCAGCCGCACGTCCACGGCCACATCGAGCGCGGCACCGCGGACGCAGCACACCCATTTCGCCTGCCCAGGGGGCACATCGGCGAAATGGATACCCCGAACCACGCCGGCCCGGGACACCGAGAGATTGGCCTGCCCGAGCGCCAGTCGGTGCCCGACGTGAAATCCGAATGGATCCGGCCGGAACCACTCTGTGAACTCCCCCCGGTCGTCTTTCAGCACCTCAGGGAGGAACCGCCAGACGCCCTCCACATCGAGCTGCTCCATCCTGCCTCCACCGGCCGGAACGTCCGGGCCGCCGTGATCCCATGTCCGGCTGTCGCCCTGATGCGTCACGACGCGTCCTTCGGGCAGACCCGCGGCGTGGTGACCCGGCCACAGCTCCCGCCGGTGACCCGTGTGTTCATCGCTACTCCTCGCCGTGCCGCTCTGGATGGTCGCCTGTTCGTCGCGCCAAGCTTTTCGCTCACCGTCTGACCCGGCCGATCAGATCGGCGGCGGCCAGCGCAGGGGCCGGCATCGACTCCATCTCGTGGCGCAGCTTCTCCGCCGCCCGCCGATGGCCGGAATCGTCCAGCAAGGCCCCCACGGCCGCGGAAAGAGCGCCAGGGTCGCTCTGTTCCTCCGCGCCATCGATCGTGATGCCCGCACCGAGTGCCTGCAGCCGCTCCCCGGTCGCGAACGAGCTGGGAAACTGAGGGAGCACAAGCTGCGGCAGACCGAGGAGTGTCGCGGTGAGCGACGAGCCCGCGCCGCCGTGGTGCACCAGCACGTCGCATTCCCCGAGAATCAGCTCCAGCGGGGTCGGCTCGATGATGCGCACGGTCTGGGGAGCCTCGACGACGGATCGAAATTCCTGATCCACGGTCGCGATCACCGTGACGTCCGGAAGAGCGGCAAAGGTCCGCAGCATCAGATTCAGGTGCGGGACTCCGTTGAGGGCCAGCGTGTTTCTGCCGAGCGAGATGACGACCGTCCGGCCGTCCGGCCCGGTCGCCCGCCGCGCGCGGGCCCACGCCGGCAGTTCTCCCGGGCCGTTGAACGGCACGTACCGGATCGGGGTCCCCGGTGTCGCCGACGGGACCTGGAGCGTGGGCGGGCAGGGGTCCAGCGTCACAGTGGGCCCGGGGAACTCGTCCAGACCCGCTTCGGTGGCCAGCGGGGCGAGCGCCGTCCGCATGCGGCGCAGGTATGGGTCGGACAGCGGGTCGACGCTCCACCGGTGGTGAACGGAGGGAACGCCAAGCGCTTCCGCGACGATGAGGGTCCCGTATTCGACCTGGTCGGCGACGATCAGATCCGGGCGGAATTCCCGGGCGAACTCGAGATACCGGGCCATCGTGTTCCTGGCGTGCGTCGCCCATACCTCGCCGATGTTCTCCGACCGTCCGGGCACACCGGGCCGGGGCATCGTCTCGACCGGTCTTCTGTCTCCCGTGACACCGCGCATCCAGCTCGCGTAGCCGAACGGCTCGCCGATGCTCACGCCGATGAGGCCGGCGGAGCGCACGGCCGTCATCACGTCAGGTTGTCCGGCGACCAGGACGTCATGTCCAGACGCCCGGAACGCCCAGGCGAGCGGGACCATCGGCGTGAAGTGGCTGGGAACGGGGGACGATATCATGAGAATGCGCATCACGACTCCTGCGCCCTAACTCGTCGGTGCGGCTCCGTAAAAGTATTCAGAAGTATTCCGCGGTCGGGCTGTGAGCCCGTACCGCTAGACTTTCTGCGACGATCCTGGTGACCGGCGTTGAAGCGGCGCTCAAAGCTGGCTATAGATCACGGCCGTCCGAACCACCCGGCGGCAAGGGTTGGTCGTCAGGGCCATGCGCGCGTCCTCACCGGCGCGGCGACAGCCTCAGCGGCAGTTCGGCCAGCCCGCGAAGCGCA
Organism: Pseudofrankia coriaricola; assembly: GCF_032027725.1. Taxonomy (NCBI): domain Bacteria; kingdom Bacillati; phylum Actinomycetota; class Actinomycetes; order Frankiales; family Frankiaceae; genus Pseudofrankia; species Pseudofrankia coriaricola. Next base: position 43,161 of record NZ_JASNFO010000044.1, read on the forward strand.
TTGTTCGGGCGCCACCGCGCCCGGCCGGCCAGCTCTAGGGAGGCGGCGTGGCGAACCAGAGCTGTGAGCACCGCCTCGGCCTGCATATAGGCGATGGCGCGACCGACACAGGCATGGATACCAGCCCCGAACCCGAGGTGTCCGCCGGCGGCGCGGCCGAGGTCGAACCGATCCGGGTCGTCCCAACGCCGGGGGTCGCGGTTGGCCGCGCCGAAGAGCAGGAGAATCCGGTCGTCCGTGCACAGGCGGACTTCCGCCAGATCCACATCCCGCGACACGCACCGGAAGAAGAGCTGTATCGGCGACTCGAGGCGCACGGACTCGTCGAACGCGGCCCGCGCCAGGCTCGGGCTGGCACTCAGCCGGGCGTACTGCTCCGGGTGGGCGGCCAGGAACCAGAGCGTGGCGCCGAGTCCCTTCACGGTCGTATCCATCCCGGCGACCAGGAGCGATCGCACCAGGGCGGTCGCCTCGTCGCGACTGAAGCCGTCCTGCTGGGCTGCCCGGTGGATCTGGGCGCCCCACCCGTCCGGGCTCAGGTTCTCTGGGAGGCAGTGTTCGACGATCCATGGGGCGGCCGTCAGGCCACCGCTCCTGGACCGTACCGCCAGCTCGTTGGGCGGTCCGAACGCGTTGAACGCCATCTCGACGAAGGGCGGCACGTTCTCCGTCCGGCCCTCCCTCGGAAGACCGACCGCGTCCGCGAACACCCGCAGTGGCAGCGCCTGCGCAAGCTGTCGAATTCCATCGATCTCACCGATGCCGACCAGCCCACCGACCAGCTCGTCCGCCGCCACGGCCCACGTCTCGCGCAACGCACGCAGAGCGGCCGGCGCGAGGACGGAGCCGACGACATGCCGTGCCCGGGTGTGCTCGGGAGGGTCGGACTGCTGCAGCAGGCTGCGTGAGCGCGGTGTCGGATCGCCGTCGGAGCCCGGCGCGCCGGGGCCCGGTGACAGGCGCAGGTCAGCGAGTCCGGTGCCTGCTGACGAGATGAACGTCTCGTGGTCGAGCAGAGCCGCCCGAACGACACTGTCGCGCGCGGTGGCCCAGACGCCATACCGCTCCAGCCAGACCACCGGACCGGCCTCGCGCAGCCGCTTGTACGTCGGGTACGGATCCGACAGGACCTCCGGCGCGAAAGGATCAAGATCGCTGACCTGCGCGGTCATCCGCATGGCAAGTTCAACCTAATCTCTTCGACAGTGTGCAGTCAGAAAGGCCGTGGCCTCGTCGTCTTACTGACAGTGAAGAAACACGGGGCGTCAGTCTTCCCGCACCCTGGCCAGGCCGGACACCGGTGGCGCGCGCGGCCGATGGCGGCTCAGTTCAACCGCCAGCCCTCCACCGCCTTGGCCATGCCGGAGACGAGGAGAATGAAGTCCTGACGGGCCTTCCTCTCCTCCTTGGGGTCAATCAGCGACTGGGCCCGCTCGAAGTAGTCCTGGACGGCCCGGCTCTTGTCGTAGAAGTACCGTACGAAGGAGACGACCACATCAAGGACGGAGTGGTACTCCTGTTCGTAGTCCTTCCGTAGCCTGGCCTCGGAATCCGGCTCGTCGAGAATTCTTTCGACCGCGGCCGCGGCCAGTGAGCCGCCCTTCATAGCCAGCATGACACCGGTGGAGAACAGAGGGTCGATGAACGCCGCGGCGTCGCCGGTCTGCAGGAAGCCGGGTCCACTCAGCCTGCTGCAGGTGTAGGACCAGTCCTTGGCCGTGCGAGGCTGGGCCACCTGCACCGCGCCTGTGAGCAGCTTTTTGACCGCCGCCGACTCGTCGATGCGCTGGGCCATGATCGCCGGTGGCGACAGCGCCGGGTCGACAAACTCACTGCTCGCCGCGACGAACCCGACGCCGCAGGTGTCGTCACTGAAGGGAATCATCCACAGCCAGCCATTCGGGTGGGCCTCCACCGTGATGTTGCCGGCTTCCTCGCCCTCGTAGCGGGTGCCTCCCTGGAAATATGTCCAGACCGCGAGGTTCTTGAGGTCCGCGTGCCACTCGACCGTGTCGAGGCTCCGGCCCATGAGCTTCGACTGTCCCGAGGCGTCGATGACGAACGGCGCGTGCACCTCGGCGGTCTGGCCCGAGTTGTTGGGGCTGTAACGCACACCGGTGCAGCGACCGTCTGTGAAGATCGCCTCCCGCGCGGTCGTCTCCTCGATGACCGTCACGCCGAGCCGGCGGGCATGAGTCAGCAACATGTTGTCGAACTCGGCCCGCTTCACCTCGTAGGCGTGCGGCCTTTCAGCCAGCTCATTCGCCGGATGGTCCGAGGGAATCTCGTCGAAGCGGATGTTCCACGGTTCCCGGGTCTGGCCGCCCCAGATCAGTGTGATGCCGTACTTCTTGATCGCGCCCAGGTCCGCCATAGCCCCCGTCGCGCCGAGTTCCCTGACGACCGGCATGACCCCCGGTATCAGGGACTCGCCAATGTGGTACCGGGGAAATTTCTCCTTCTCCAGCAGGAGCACACGTCGACCACGCTTGGACAGCAGCCCGGCGGCGGTGGCGCCGGCTGGCCCTCCGCCCACGACGACGACGTCATACTGATCGCGCACCGATTGACCTCCTGTTTTCAACTCGAGATGACGGGCCAGAGCCCAGTTGTTCTCACACCGGGTGTCTCGCCGAGAGACGGCCTTTGGTCCCGGCGGTTCCTCACCGAGCGGTCCGGGCCCACAGCTCTGCGGTGAACTGGTGGTAGTACCCGCTTTGCAGAACGACCATCAGCTCCAGCAGCTTCGCCTTGTCCCCGGTGACGGCGAACTGACCAGTGACGAAAGCAGTGGCCGCGTGCAGCTCGCCTGCCTGAAAATCGACCAGATCACGGTAGGCCGCAGTGATCGTCAGGTCGCAGTCGTCAAGGAGTCCACGACCCGCCCCGGTGATGACCCCCTGTTCGATCAGGAAATGGTAGTCAACGACGCCCTCGGGAGTCCCGATCGCGCGGAACTGGGTCCGGACGTTCACGTGCGGTATCACCGGCTGGCTGACCGGCGCCAGCTCCTCGAGGGCCGTCAGGTACTCCTTGGACAGGAAGGCCACGCCCGCTCCAGTGGTCACGACGCCCCGTCCCCGCGGTTGCCAACCCGGATGTGAAGCGCTTCGACCTGGGGCAGGGTGACCCTCGGCCGAGGCAGCGGCGGCCGCGCTACCTCTATCTGGGAGAATCTGCGGAGAACGGTCGAGAAGACGACTTCCCCCTGCATCTTGGCGAGCCTCGAGCCCGCGCACGAATGTATGCCCGCACCGAACGAGACCGGCGGGTGACCGGTTCGGGTGACGTCAAATCTGTCTGGATCCGCGAAGCGGGTCGGGTCGCGGTTCGCCGCGGCGATCAGCATCATCAGCCGAGAGCCCGCCGGAATTGTCACACCGGCGATATCCAGCGGTTCGCTCGTCGTCCGGGGCAGCATGTGCACGGGCGGGTCGAAGCGGAGAACCTCCTCGACCGCCTGATTCAGCAGGTTCGGGTCGGCGCGCACCAGGTCCGCCTGGTCGGGGTGCTCGGCGAAGAGGCGTATTCCGTTGTTGAGGAAGAAGGTCGTCGTCTCGGACCCGGCAGCAATGATCATGTTGCACATCTGCGCCAGTTCGGAACGAGTCAACCGGTCGCCCCCGTCCGCCGGGTCGATCAGCGCCGAGAGCAGGTCGTCGCCCGGCTGGCGGCGCGTCCGGTCCACCAGGTCTCCGAAATAACCGTCGAGGAACTCGGCCGCCTGGTCGGCCTTGTGCAGCTCAGACGCGGTCATGCCCAGCTCGAACGTCCGCTGGAAGTCCCTGATGGGCTCCCGAAGCAACGGAGCCTCTTCGTCCGGGATGCCTATGAGCGCGGCCACGACACTGAGCGGGAGTGGGTAGCAGAAATCATTGCAGATGTCGCCGCCGCCCGCCTGGGCGATCGGCTCGAGCAGTTCGTCGACCTTGCGCTCGATGAATCCGCGGTACGCCATGACCCGCTTCACCGTAAGCGCGTGACCGAGGGCCTGGCGCAACCGCGTGTGTTCTGGCGGGTTCGCCCACAGCATCGTGGAAGCGAGTTTGCGCAGGGCTGGATGCTGTTCCCAGCCACCGCTGAATCGGCCGGCCATGAACGTGCGTACGTCCTTGCCGATCTGCTTGCTTCGCAGCGTTTCGTTGACGTCGTCATATCGAGTGACCAGCCAGATCCCCAAGGTACTGTGGTGGACCGGGACGGCCTCTCTCAGCCGGTGGAACCGTGAATACGGGTCCAGCCTCCCCTCCGGGGAGAACAGGATCTCCGCAAGCGCCTCGTTGGCGGCATGCCTGGCCGCGGCTCTCGGGTCGGCCGTGTAGGTGGCCATCGTGGACTCCTCAGTTCTTCGATCAGCGTGACGGCGCACCCGCACCCGCGGCCGCCTGACGGGCCATCCACACGACCGGAGCCGGGTCGGATCGGGCGATCCAGGGGCTGTCGGCGGGCACCTCGACATGCCGCCGGCGCGGGCGGCGGAGCCATCAGCCGGGCACGGTCGTTTCGATCACGTGCAGGAGTTGTCCGGCAGGGCTGACGCCGTCAAGCCTCAGGCCCGCTTTTTCCACGAGCCTGGTGACCCCGGTCCTCGTGTGCCGCTTCCCGTTCGTGTTGAGCAGGAAGAGCAGGTCGATACCGGTTGCGTACCTGATTTCAGGACTGTCATCGATGAGATTCGTCACGACGAGTACGCGACTTCCGGGCCGACCCGCTCGGGCAGCGTTACGGAGGGCGGTCACCGTCTTCTCGTCGTCCCATTCGAGAATGCTCTTGAAGAGGTACACATCTGCCTCGACCGGGACTTCCTGGAGGCAGTCCCCCTCCATTACCCGGGATCGCGACGCCAGGGTGCCGTCTGGGTGCAGCCGCGGATCCGGATGCATGACCGCGGCAGGAAGATCGACAAGCGTCCCGTGCAGGTGCGGATTGGCTTCCAGCAGGGTCGCGAGAGTGTATCCGCGGCCGCCTCCGACATCGGCGAAGGTCTTGATCTCGCTGAGATCCAACGTCGCGGCGAGGGCCGCGGATGTCAGCCGGCTCAGCTCCGTCTGCGACTGGTTGAAGATCTCGGTCGATTCGGGCCACTCTTTGTGAAGGTGCGTGAAGAAGTCCCTGCCGTACGTGTCCTCGAACGCTCCACGCCCCGATCGCACCGCCTGCTCCAGATCGGGCCACAACTGCCACGCCCATGGTTCGGTGACCCACAGCACCCACGATCTGAGGCTCGTGGCGGCGTCGCTCCGCAGCAGCCGGGAGACAGGGGTGTGCACGATGCCGCCCTCGGTCTCGGCGAAGACCCCGTAGCACCGCAGATTGCGCAACAGGCGGACGAGCACGGCCGCGTTGACCTTGAGGGCCGCGGCGAGCCGTTCGACGCCCACCGGCGCATCCGCGATCTCGTCGGCGACTCCGATCTGGATGGCGGCCCGCAGCGCTGCCGGCGCGGCGGACGCGAGTGAGAGATCTCGCAGCATCGTCACGGGAGACGGGCCGCTCACTCCGTCAGGGATGGATGAGCTGCTCCTGATCAACGTCATCTGCATTTCCTCCCGGGCTGCCGAAAATGTTCGTATGGTCGTCCGTCGACGCGGACAGCGTGCGGACTGGGACGAGGACGTCGGACATCTCTCGGTGCCGGACAACGCGTTGCTACTGGTTGTCCAAACCCTGGTAGCTCGTTGTGTAGCGCCGCTAGAGTCTGACTAAAAAGCAAGCGGTGCGGCTGGGCCTCCCGCCGGAGACGTCGTCGGCGCCGCGCGGCTCAGGTGCACGGATTCCGGACCAGGAAAGGGGTGACAGCGCAAAAGGTGTTCGGCCTCAGGCATGGCATGTGGGAAGGCGTCCGTGAAGTTCCACCATCTCGGTGAACAGCTGATCGACTGCCGCGAACGACCCGGGGCCGCCGCCGCGCAGCTCGTCGTACGCCCGGTGCAGGTTCGGCGCCAGCCGCTCGGGGTCGAGCAGCTCGGCGAACTCGCCGAGCTTGGCCTCCCGGGCAGCTCGCAGGGGGGTCAGCCCCTGGTCGAGACCAGATCGGGCAAGCCCGGTCAGCCAGTCCAGATAGCGCTCGGTGGCGTCCAGGAGTTCCGGCCCGCCCACCGGTCCATGCCCGGGAACAATGGTGACCGCACCGAGCTCCCGCAGCCCCGCCACCGCCGATCGCAGCCCCGCGACCGATCCTGTCAGGACGAACGGCGTAACCCCGGACATGACCAGATCGCCGGCGAACAGCACACGCTGACGTGGTAGCCAGACGACCGTGTCACAGGCGCTGTGTGCTGGCCCAAAGGAGCGCAGCTCAATCTCGAGCCCGTCCCGGTAGATGGTCATTCGTTCGCTGAAGGTAACGTCGGGCAGCACCACTTCAACGGCGCCCCAACCGACCTCGGGCCACAGCCGGGTGAGGTGGAGCCCGGCCTCGGCAGCCTCCCGCCTGGTGCGATCGTTTCCCACCAAACTGGCTTCGGGAAACATGAAGTTCCCGAAGGTATGGTCGCCGTGCGAATGCGTGTTGACAAGCATCGTGGGCGGGGTGCCCGCCGCCTCCACCGCGAACGCGCGAAGAAGCCGGGCGCGCGCCTCGGTGGCCGCGGTGTCGATGAGAAGGCTGCCACCTGGAGTGAGCAGCAGGCCGGCGTTGTTCAGGCACCAGCCGCCGTCCGGCTGCACGAACGCCTGAATTCCGTCGGCTATCTCCTCGAGTCTGGGCTCGCCGGTCAGGATGGGCACGCCGACACGTTCGCGGCAGGCGCTCAAATGTCACTCGAAGGACGACCAACCATCGTCCGGCGCGCCGTGACCCGGCCACGGGATCCCGGCGATGACAGCCACGAACTCGCGACGGCAGGTGGCGGAGGCCGGCTGGCCTCGCGGCCCGCCGGCCGGCTGGACACTTGAGCGTGATTTGAGCCGCGGGCGCCAGGCTGCACCCGCGACAAGTTGGCCGGCCGGAACCGGGGTTCTTCGCCTTGCCGACGATTCGCCACCCGCCTCCCGTCCGATGGGCGGCGGCGACCCTTCCTGGAGAATGCATGCCCGTCGCGTCCGCCACGATCGTCGCGTCGATTCCGGGCCACCGGCTGCTTGTCTTCCTGCTCCAGATCAGCCTGCTGGTGCTCGTGGCCCGTCTGCTCGGCGCCGCTGCGGCCCGGGTCAAGATGCCCGCGGTGGTCGGCGAGCTCCTGGCCGGGATCGCGCTCGGCCCGTCGCTGCTGGGCGCGGCCACGCCGAGCCTGTCCGGCTGGCTGTTCCCCCGCGTCGCCGTCCAGGCCAACCTGATCGACGCCGTCGCCCAGGTCGGCCTGGTGCTGCTGGTCGGGCTGACGGGCATCGAAATCGACACACGGTTCCTGCGCGGCAAGGTCGCTGCGACCGTTCCCGTGAGTCTCGGCGGCCTGGTCATCCCGCTGGGCCTGGGCATCGGCGCCGGCCTCCTCCTGCCCTCGCGGCTCGTTCCCGCCGGGGTTGACCGGACGACCTTCGCGTTGTTCCTGGGCGTCGCCCTGGCCGTGAGCGCGATTCCGGTCATCGCCAAGATTCTCCTCGACCTGAGAATGATCCACCGCGAGATCGGGCAGCTCACGCTGGCCGCGGCCACCGTCGACGACGTGTGTGGCTGGCTGCTCCTCGGGGTCGTCTCGGCGCAAGCGACGACCGGCGCGCACGCCGGTGACATCGCGAAGACGATTGGCTGGGTGGCCGTGACGGTGGTCGGCGCGGTCGTTCTCGGTCGGGTGGTGGGCAACGCGCCGCTCAGGTGGGCCCGCCATCACGGCGGGACGAACGGCCCGCTCGCCGTCGTCTTCGTGACGATCTTCGCGGCGGCAGCCGCCACCCAGGCGATGGGTCTGGAGGCCATCCTGGGCGCCTTCGCGGTCGGGACGGTGCTCGGCGCCGGACGGGAGCTGCGCCCAGCCGAGCTCGCGCCGCTGCGGACCGTGGTGCTAGGTGTGCTTGCGCCGCTGTTCTTCGCGACCGCCGGCTTCCGTACCGACCTGCGTGCGCTGCTGCACCCGAGCACCGCCTTGGTCGCGGTCGTCGTGCTCCTCCTGGCTGTCGTCGGCAAGTTCGTCGGGGCCTACGCTGGAGCCCGCGCCGGAGGCCTCGACCACTGGACCGGGCTCGCGCTCGGCGCGGGCCTCAACGCGCGCGGGGTCGTGCAGATCGTGGTCGCCACCGTCGGAGTTCAACTGGGGGTCCTGACGACGGCCATGTACACGACCATCGTGCTGGTCGCCATCGTCACGTCGATCATGGCCGGGCCTACGCTGCGCTGGGCGATACGCCGCCGCGACGAGGTCGTCGAGGAGGCTCCTCGCCAACCGTTGGCCTGGGGAGACAGCGTGCCGGCTGGTAGTTCCGCGTCGACTGCTGGCTAGAGGGCCAAAGGGTGTGCGAAAATGATCTTCCTTCGCACACCCGGCGGCCGTTGTCCCCAGGATCACTAAGCAGTACGACGCCAGGCTTGACCGAACCGCGCACATCGAAAGGTCGCGTGCCCGATCTATCGGCTACCTCGGAGGGTCTGTGTCCGTGGTCGCGGCCCAGCCAGGCGCTCACCTGGGGGTTAACGCGGTGAGTCCGCCATGGACTTGATGGTCGGGATCGTGGCAGAGGGCCTGCAAGACAGAGTCGATCCAGCGGGGATAGTGGCGTCCACGCGGGTGATCCCGACGTCGGCGACCAGCTCCCGCCGCCGCGCCTCGGCGTGCTCCCGGCTATGCGCGTAGGAAGCGTAGGACGGCGAGTACGCGTCTGTGTTCGCGATCGCCTGGCGCCAGGTCGAGTTTCGTGAAGATCGAGGTTACGTGGGCTTCGACGGTCTTCACGGCGAGGTAGAGGTCGGTGGCGATGGCGGTGTTGGAGTGTCCGCGTGCCATCAGGGCCAGCACTGCCCGTTCGCGGTCTGTGAGTCTGGCCAGTGGGTCGTCCTCGCGGCGGCGGGTGACGAGCCGGACGACCAGCTCGGGATCGATCGCCGTGCCTCCGGCGGCGACGTTGCGCAGCTCGGCGCCGAAGACGTCCAGGTTGGAGACGCGATCCTTGAGCAGGTAGCCGACCCCGCCGTCGAACTCGGTCATCAGTCGAAGGGCGTGGTGCACTTCGACGTACTGCGACAGCAGCATCAGCCCGACCGATGGTGCGGCGGCTCGGATGGCCCGCGCGGCCTCGATGCCCTCGTCGGCGAAGCCCGGTGGCATCCGTAGGTCCAACACCGCCACGTCGGGTGGGTTGCCGCGTGCCATGGCGACCAGCGTGTCTCCGTCGGCGTACTGGCCGGTGACGTCGAAGCCCATCTCGGTCAGGATGCGGGCCAGCCCCTCCCGGAACAGGACGGCGTCGTCCGCCAGCATCACCCGCACGGGATCACCGTCCGCAGCCGCGTTCCCGCGGGCCCGCTGTCGACGACCAGCCTGGCGTCGAGGGCGGCGAGGCGGTCGGTGAGTCCTTCCAGGCCGGATCCTGGACGCGCCTGCGCCCCGCCCACGCCGTCGTCGCGGACCTCCAGCAGCAGCCCGTGCGCGGTCAGCTCCGCGGTGACGGTCGTGATCCGGGCATTGGCGTGCTTGGCCGCGTTCGTGAGGCCCTCGCTGACGACGAAATACGCCGTCGCCTCCACCGTGGGTGCCAGCCGGCGGTCCACGGCGACGCGCAGGCGCACCGGAACGGCGGACCGGTCGGCGAGATAGCCGAGCGCGGCCTCCAACCCGTCCTGGGTGAGCACGGCCGGGTGCAGCCCGCGCGCAGTCTCGCGCAGCTCGGCGGTGGCTTGCAGCAGCTGTTGGCGGGCCGACTCGGCCCGTTCGGCGAACGCGGCGGCGCCGTCGGCGGCCTGGGCGAGCGCGCCGAGCTCCATCGCGACGGTGACCAGCCGCTGCTGGGCCCCGTCGTGCAGGTCGCGCTCCAGCCGGCGCCGGGCCTCGTCGCCCGCGGCGACCAGGCGCTGGGCGCTGGCGCGCAGCTCCAGGGCGAGACCCGCCTGGGCGGCCAGGTCGGCGAGCAGACCGCGTTCCTGGGAGGTCAACGAGCCACGCGCTCCCGCCGTCACGGCGAGCGCGCCGACGGTCCGGCCACCGTGTGCCACCGGCACCGCGCGCCCGCCGAGCGCCAGCTCGTCGAAGGTGCGCACCTCGCCCGGACACCCCGCCGGCCACGCCGACACCGCGCGCAGCTCGTCGGCGGGTCCCGTCCACAGCACAACCCGCCGCGCACCCGTGCCTTCGGCGACCGTGGCGCACAGCCCGTCGAGCAGTCCGCTCGACGGGCCCGTCAGCTGGGCGGACAGCCGTGACAGGGTCTCGTACGGGGTGGCGCGGCGGCCGTAGACGATCCGGTCCGCCGCCCGCTGGGCGCGGCGGCGCAGCGGCTCGAACGCCACGGCGACCAGCGCGGTGGCCAGCAGCGCGAGCAGCGTGCCCGAACCGCCGATCAGGCTGCCGACGGCGACGACGATGACGGCGTACCCGAGGGTGACCACCGCCGCCATCGCGCCCCAGACGAGCGTCGTGTTGATCACCGGGTCGACGTCGTAGAGGCGGTACTTGAGGATGGCCGCCCCCGCGGCCAGCGGCACCAGCGGCACGGCCAGCAGCCCGGGCTCGGGTGTGCCCCACCCGATCAGCCCCACGGCCATCACCGCCCCCGTCGCCGCCACGGCGAAGACGAACCAGCGCAACTGCCGGGACTCATCACCCTGGGCGCGTGCCAGCCGCGCGATCGCGCACACCACCCAGACGAGCTGGAACGCCGGGTAGCCAATCGCTGCCGCCCAGGGGTGGATGGCGGCCGCGGCCGCGGCGCCCGGGATGTGCAGCGGGTGCGGCGCGGCCAGCGGCACCCGCTCGTACTCGACCGGCCACAGCGCCGACATCGCCGCGAGCGCGACGCCCAGCACAGCCAGTGTCCCGACAACCGCCCGCCACGCGGGCGAGGGCAGCCGCCCGGTCGGGAAGCTCATGAGAGTGACCGCGGTCAGCACGAACACCAGCGGGAGCGGCCACACACCGAGCCAGCCGATCCAGGAGGCGGCGGGCAGCGCGGGGGTGCGCAGGCCGTACTGGCGGGCCGCGAACATCGCCGCCTGTGCCACCCCGGTGGCGACGAAAAGCCAGGCCTCACGGTTGGCCGCCCGCTGCCACACCACGTAAAGCCCAACGGCGGTGAAGGCGACGCCGAGCAGGCCGTTGTGCAGATTGTCGAGCCGGACCCCGAGGGCGAAACCGCCCGCCACCAGCGCCGTGACGGCGACGCCGCTCGCCGGTCCCGACACGCGCGGCGGGATCCGAAGCACAGCCACATGGTGCACCGGGGCGCTTGCCGCGCGGTACCGGGATAACCCTGCAACCCCGCCGGGTCTGCTCGGATGTGTCGCCGCGGTCGCGCCGCGACGGTGGTCGGGTCCGATCCAGACCGACCCACAAGGAGCTTCCCGTGAATGCCGTCCCCGGCTCACAAGCCGATCGGCTGCTGAGCGCGTCACTCGTCGTCGCGCCCGTCCTCTACCTGGTCGCCACCGTCCTCTACGCCCTGCGCGGCTGGGAGTCCGACTCCGCGGGCGGGGTCTTCCACGTCCTCGGCGCCGTCGCCTACACGCTCGTACTGATCCGTGTCGCGACCTGGACGTCCGGCGCGCTCGGGGCCGCGCTGCTGGTCGTGGGCTCGATCGGGATCGCCGGCAACGTCGCCTACGGCTTCGACGCGATCCACGTCGCCCTCGGAGACGTCTCCCTGGTGGACCGGGGCGGCGCGGCCGTCCTGATCAAACCCCTCGGGCTGGGCTTCCCGCTGATGCTCCTGATGTGCGCGATCGCACTGCGAGGCGTCGCACCGCGGTGGACCGCGATCCTGATCGGGCTCGCCGCACTCGCGTTCCCGATCGCGAACATCGGCAACATCCCCGCTCTCGGCGTCGCGGACAGCATCGCCGCGGTCGTCGGTTTCGGTGCACTGGCCGTGCGGCGAGAGCCCGCACCGCCAGCAGACGCTGATCCCACCGTCGGCGGACGAACGACGGCGGGGATAGCGTCATGAGAAGACAAGGTCGGATCCGCCGGATCGGACTGCTGTGTGTTGTGGCCGTGGCCGCCGCTGCTCTGTCGAGCGGTCCGGGCGGGGGCCGCGCGGACGAGCGCGGTGATCGCAGCGCGGGCACCGGGTATTCCGACGACGGTGAGACCGGCAACCGTGACAGCGGCGCGGGTCTACAGCCAGCCGTTGCGTTTGAAAGCGCGGTGCAGCGCCACACAGACGATGGCAATGAATGCCAGGGCGGCGGGGTAGCCCCAGGCCTGGTGCAGTTCGGGCATGTGGTCGAAGTTCATGCCGTAGATGCCTGCGGTCGCGGTAGGGACGGCGGCGATGGCAACCCAGGCGCTGATCTTGCGCATGTCTTCGTTCTGGGCGACGGAGACCTGGGCGAGTGTCGCCTGCAGGAGGGAGCCGAGCACGTCATCGAACCCGGCGATGCGTTCGGTGACCCGGTTCAGGTGGTCCTCGACGTCACGGAAGTAGCTGCGGACCTCACGGGGAACCATGCCGACGCTGCTGTCGGGGTCGGCGAGAGCCCACAGCGGGGCGGCTAACGGCAGGACGGCGTGCTTGAACTCCACCACCTCCCGTTTGAGCTGGTAGACGGCGCCCGCGTCGGGGAAGCGGATCCGGTGGTCGAACACCGCGTTCTCGATGGAGTCGATGTCGGTCTCCACACGGTCGGCGACCTTCAGGTAGTCATCGACGATGTGGTCGGCGATGGCGTGCAGCACCGTGGCGGGGCCGCGGGCGAGCAGGTGCGGACGGGCTTCCAGCCGGGCACGCAGGGTCTGCAGCTCGCCGTACGCGCCATGGCGGACGGTGACCACGAAGTCGGAGCCGAGGAAGACCATGATCTGCCCAGTTTCGACGATCTCGGAACTCGCGGAGATCTCGTCGTGCTCGACGTAGCGGATGGTCTTCAGCACGACGAACAGGGTGTCGTCGTAGCGTTCCAGCTTGGGGCGCTGATGGTTGTAGCTGGCGTCCTCCACCGCGAGGGGGTGCAGCCCGAAGGTGGCTGCCACCGCCGACAGGTCGTGCTCGGACGGCTCGTACAGGCCGAGCCAGACAAAACCGTTGTGTCCGGCACGTACGGCGCGCAGCGCCGCGTCGAACCCGCACGGGTGGGCGTCGCGTTCGCCATTGCGGTACACCGCACAGGCCACGATCGAGTCGCGGTCACCCAACGTCCCGCCCTCCATGCCGGACGGGTGCCGCCGAGGATGGACTAGCGACACTCGCCTGCGCAGGGCGCCACCAAGCCGACTGGCGCCATCCCTGATGGTGAAGGCCGGGCTGGGCGCGGGACGACGTGGCCTCGGCACACGGTCACGCTCCCCGTCCATGGGAGAAGCCTACGGCGGTCGGTCGGTCGGCCGACCGTCTGCTGGCCGGACAGGCATCCGGCGGCCGGCAGACCGGAGCTACACCACCAGACGACCACAACATCGGCCTGTGGTCAGTAGTCGGCGGGCGTGCTCGGGTGCCGGCGCGACGTGCCCGTGCGGGATCATGTGAGGCGGGATCGCTGCCGTTCGCGGTCGGGGTCGTGCATCAGAGCCAGCCACGGCCAGATCCCTGGTGCGCCATCCGTCCGTCCCGGTCGCTGGTCACAGCCACCGCCGCTGGCGGAAGATCACGTACAGCAGGGCGGAGACCACGCCCATCAGTCCGAGGGCGAAGGGATAGCCGAATGCCCAGCCCAGTTCCGGCATGCGATCGAAGTTCATCCCGTACACCGTGCCGATGAGGGTAGGGGCGAACAGGATGGCCGCCCAGGCGGAGATCTTCTTGACCTCTTCGTTCTGTGCCAGGCTGGCCTCGGTCAGGGTCTTCATCTCCTCGTTCTGACGTTGCCCGACCAGCGCCGTGTTGACCGTCAGGATGTTCTGCAGCAGTTGGCGTAGGCCGTCGATGCGTTCCACCACACCCACCACATGGTCGGAGACGTCGCGCAGGTACTGCTGCAGCTCGGTGTCGACGCCGTACTTCGCGAAACCGGCCGCCAGCCCGTCCAACATGCCCGTCAGCGGCTTGGCCGCCCGTTGGAACTCGATGACCTCCCGGGACAGTTCATAGATACGCCGGCTGACCTCGGGGGCACCGCGGAACACCTCGGTCTCGATCTCGTCGATGTCGTTTTCCAGCCCGGCGACGACCGGGGCGTAGTCGTCGACGACCCGGTCGAGGATCGCGTACAACACCGCCTCGGGGCCGTGGGTCAGCAGGTCGGGGTCGGATTCCATCCGTCGCCGCACCCGGGGCAGGTCCGGCGCGTCGCCGTGCCGGACGGTGATGACGAAGTCGTCGCCGATGAACACGTGCAGCTCGGAGAAGTCGACCTCTTCCCGGGCGTCGTCGTAGCGGGCCGCGCGCAGGACCACGAACAGGGTCTTGCCGTACCGTTCCAGCTTGGGCCGCTGGTGCGCCTGCACGGCGTCCTCGATCGCGAGCTCGTGCAGGTCGAACTCGGTGGCGATCGAGGCGATCTCCTGCTCGTCCGGACGGACCAGGCCGATCCACGCCAGATCCTGTTTGTTCCCGTCGCGGTGGTCCCGGAGCAGCTGGTAGGTGTCCGCCAGCGTGTCCGGCTGCGCCAGCCGCCGCCCCTCGCTGTAGAACGCGTTCTCGACAACGGTCATCACATCAACTCCCCGGGCCGCGAACGGTCTCCGCCTCGATCCGCGCGGATGGCGGTGCCGGCCGGAGCCACACGAGTTCCGCACCCGCCGCGGGACGACCGTCCACGGCGTGCCCGGTCGGCCTCCGCGACCGCCGCACACCCGACCCCAGTAGACCCGTCGCCAGGTCGAACAGTCAAACATTTGCGCAAGTATCGAGGGGTGGTGACGCTGACGGTGGCACCCGAGTAGCGCAGACCGCCCGGAAGGACGACCCGTGCCCCACGACCGTTCCGCCCAGCCGCCATCGGACGCGTTGCCGCTCGACCTGCTGCAGGACACCGCGGCCACGTTCGGCCTGCTCTCGGCCACCGTCCGCCTGCACATCGTGTGGCTGCTGGCGGCGGGCGAACGCGACGTCGGCACCCTGGCCGACGAAGTGGGCCAGAGCGTGGCCACGGTCAGCCATCACCTGGCCAAACTCAGACTCGCCGGCCTCGTGCGCGCCCGCCGCGAAGGCAAACGGCAGGTGTATCTGGTCGACGACCCGCACGTCGTCGAGATCGTCCAACGCGCCGTCCGCCACCACGACGACCTGCGCGACAGCCCGGCACGCCGGCGACGAGCCCATGGCGCATGATCTACGTGCATGGCTGGCAAGCTGGCGCGCAGGTCAGCGAGTTGGGCGGCGTGGTCCAGACCAAGGACCTTCGGCGTGCCGCAGCAGCAGCCCCGGCAGACGGTGACAGTGCAACGCACCCCTCCCGCCTGCGCCGTAGCGGGCGGCGGTCTCGCGGCTGCAGCGGCTCACTGGCCGTTCCGGCTGCGGGCGCGGTGCCAGGCGGCGTCGGCCAGCAGGCGCAGGCCGTTGAGTCCGACGATGACGGTGGAGCCCTCGTGGCCGGCGACACCGAGGGGCAACGGGAGGGTGCCGGCCAGGTCCCAGACCACCAGGCCGGTGATGAAGAGCGAGGCGATGACCAGGTTCTGCACCACCAACTTGCGGGCCCGGCGGGAGAGCGCCACGACCGTGGGGATGGTGGCCAGTTCGTCGCGCACGACGACGGCGTCGGCGGTCTCCAGGGCGAGGTCGGATCCGGCCCGGCCCAGGGCGATGCCGGTGTGGGCGGTGGCCAGCGCCGGGGCGTCGTTGACGCCGTCGCCGACCACCAGAACCTTGTGCCCGGCCTGCTCCAGTTCCTGGACGGCGCTGACCTTGTCCTGCGGCAGGAGCCCGGCGCGGACATCGGTGATGCCGACCTCGTCGGCGAGGCGGGCCGCGGCGCGCGGGTTGTCGCCGGTGATCAGGACCGGAGAGGTGCCGGTCAGGCTGGTCAGCGCGGAGACGGTCGCGGCGGCGTCCTCGCGCAGCCGGTCGGCGATGCCCAGCACCCCGACCGGGGTGTCGTCCACCTCGACCAGCACGGCGGTGCGGCCCTCGCTCTCCAGCTGCCAGGCGACCGCGGCGGCAGGGTGGTCGGTGCGGCCGTTCAGCAGCCGGGCGGGGCTGCCGACCGCCACGCCGCGGCCGTCGACGGTGGCGGTGACCCCGGTGCCGGGGGCGGAGTTGAAGTCCTCCACCAGCGGAATGTCGAGGTCCCGGGTGCGGGCGGCGTCCACGATGGCGCGGGCCAGCGGGTGCTCGCTGGGGTGCTCGGCCGCCGCCGCGAGCCGCAGCAGCGCGTCTTCGGTCAGGCCGGAAGAGACCAGCGGACGGACGTCGGTGACCCGGGGGGTGCCTTCGGTCAGGGTGCCGGTCTTGTCCAGCGCCACGGCGTCGATCTGCCCGAGCTGCTCCATGACCACGGCCGACTTGACCAACACGCCGTGGCGTCCGGCGTTGGCGATCGCGGACAGCAGCGGCGGCATGGTGGCCAGCACCACCGCGCACGGCGAGGCGACGATCATGAAGGTCATCGCCCGCAGCAGTGTCGGCTGCAGTGCGGCGCCGAACAGCAGCGGGACGGCGAACAGTGCGATGGTGGCCGCGACCATGCCGAGGCTGTAGCGCTGTTCGACCTTCTCGATGAACAGCTGGGTGGGCGCCTTGGTCTCGGAGGCTTCCTCGACCATGGCCACGATCCGGGCGATCACCGAGTCCGACGGGTCGCGTTCGACCTTCACCCGCAGGGCGCCGGTGCCATTCAGGGTGCCGGCAAACACCTCCTCCCCCGCGTCCTTCGCCACCGGCAGCGGCTCCCCGGTGATGGTGGCCTGGTCGACCTCGCTCGCCCCGTCCAGGACACGGCCGTCGGCGCCGACCCGCTCACCGGGTCGCACCAGGATGGTGTCACCGACCGCGAGCTGCCCGGTGGCCACCGTCTCCTCGCCGCCGTCGTCGGCGATCCGGGTGGCGGTCGTCGGGGCGAGGTCCAGCAGGCCGCGCACCGAGTCCGCGGTGCGGGCGGTGGCAATGGCCTCCAGGGAACCGGAGGTGGCGAAGATGACGACCAGCAGGGCGCCGTCGAGGACCTGCCCGATCGCCGCCGCACCGATCGCGGCGACCACCATCAGCAGGTCCACATCCAGGGTCTTCTCACGCAGTGCCTGAAGGCCCGCCCAGCCCGGCTCCCAGCCGCCGATCGCATAGGTCAGCGCGTACAGCGGCACCCAGGCCCACGCCGGAGCTCCGAGCAGCTGCAGCGGCAGCGCGATCAGGAACAGCACCAAGGCGGCCGCGGCCCAGCGGGCCTCGGGCACCGCGAAGATCCGGGTGCGGCGCCTGGGCACCACCGCGTCACGGACGGCGCCGCCGGCCGGAGCCGGACGGGTCAGAGTGGAAGGCATGCGGCGGTGACCCTTCACGCGGGAACTCGGCGCCCCACCACGATACAGGAACACATGAACATTTCTTCATTTGTTCCTGGGTGGCCGGTATCATCGGCCCCATGGGCCATGGAGCCGTCACCGCCGCCGAGAACGCCGTCCCGCGCACCCGCCTGGACGCGACCAACGCCGCCAAGGTCGCCACCACGCTCCAGGCGCTGGCGACTCCCTCACGGCTGCTGATCCTTGCCCGGCTCCGCGAGGGACCACTCGCGGCCACCGACCTGGCTGCCGAGGTCGGCATGGAACAGTCCGCCTGCTCCCACCAGCTACGGCTCCTGCGCAATCTCGGCTTGGTGGTCGGCACCCGCAAGGGCCGCTCGGTGATCTACGCCCTGTACGACAACCACGTGGCCGAGCTGCTCGACCAGGCGATCCACCACGTCGAGCACCTGCGGCTTGGTATGACCGACACCCCCGCCGAAGCGGTGGAGCCGCTCTCCACGATGGCAGCGGCCCCGGCGGACGCCTTGTAGTCCCGGTGACCGACGAAGGGGAGCAGCCGGAAGCCCTCCCCGCGCAAGGCCCGGTCAGGCGCCGGACACTGTGGTGGCTGAGCATCGTGTGCGGGTCCCTGCCGTGCGTGGCGTGGTCGTCGTCGTGACCGTTGCCGGCCTCGCCGTCGCCGGATGCTCGGTGCCCGGGCCCGCGGGTACCCCGATGCGGCGCCCGGCCCTGCGCGTCGTGTTGGTGGCGGCGCCGCCATGCTCATCACCGCTCTGGTGGGCCGGATCGCGCATGTGGCCGGCATCTGACCGACGCGGACCGCGGGCCTTCCCGCAGTGGTCGGCCTGCCGGCGTCGCCGTTGTGCTACAGCAAGGTTCGCGGTCAGCAGCCGCCGGGGGGTTGCACCGGTCGGGGCGCGTGCGGCGGAGCCTGGCCATCGCTCGCGCGGGACCAGATCAGACGCGCCGCGACCGCCGGCGCGGCGCGCGTGTATCGGACAGGCCGGGTTTGCTCGCGGTGCGGGCGTCGGATAGCCACGGAGAGGTGAGATTTCACCGCGACCAGGACCATTCACATCTTCCCAACGCGCCGTTCGCTCATGTGACCGCGTCCGAGATCAGCGCCAGGGAGTTGGCCAGCACGCCGATCACGACCTCGGCGGCCATGAAGGTGGCGATCAGTGCGAGCGCGATGGTCAGCCAACGCCGGTCGGCGTCGGCTGACACCCTGTGGGAATCCCCTGCGTGCCCGCTGCCCGGCTCGTGCCCGCCGTCGTCGCGGTCGCGGTCGTGGTCGTGCGTGCTCATACGGTGTGCCCTCCCCGGGCCGGTGGGGCCGTAGGCGTCAGTGGAGCGCGGATCGGCCGAAAGTCCGAAGGCTGCGCGGGTTGCCGTCGTCGTCGCCGGTCCGCCCGCCACCGAATCCACCGGCGGGAGGCACGGGGGCGGTGGTTAGGCGGCCTGGTGGTGGGCCAGTGCGGCGTGCGGGTCTTCCCCGCCGGTGCGGGTGGGGTCGGGGTGGATCAGAGCGGCGGTCAGCCGGGGAACGGCGTGCAGTAGGGCGTGTTCGGCGTCGACGGCGACCTGGTGTGCGGACCACAGGCTGAGGGAGCCGTCGACGACGACGGTGGCCTCGGCCCGCAGCTGGTGGCCGATCCACCGCATCCGTACCTCGCCCACCCCGACCACGCCGGGCACCTGGCGCAGGGCGGTCTCCGCGGTGTCGACCAGGGCGGGGTCGACGGCGTCCATCAGGCGGCGGAAGACCTCCTTGGCCGCTTCCTTGAGGACCGCCAGGATCGCGACGGTGATCAGCAGGCCGACTATCGGGTCCGCCAGCCGCCAGCCGAGCGCGGCCCCGCCGGCGCCGAGCAGGACGGCCAGGGAGGTGAAGCCGTCGGTGCGGGCGTGCAGCCCGTCGGCGACCAGCGCCGCCGAACCGATCCGCCTGCCGGTGCGGATGCGGTAGCGGGCAACCCACTCGTTGCCGACGAAGCCGGTCACCGCGGCGGCCGCGACCGCGGGCAGGTAGCCGACGTCGCGCGGGTCCAGCAGCCGGTCGATCGCGGTGTAGGCCGCGAGCGCGGAGGAGGCGGTGATGGTGAGCACGATGGCGATCCCGGCGAGGTCCTCGGCGCGGCCGAGGCCATAGGTGAACCGGCGGGTCGCGGCTCGGCGGCCGAGGACGAGCGCGATGCCCAGCGGTACGGCGGTTAGGGCGTCGGCGCCGTTGTGGATGGTGTCGCCCAGCAGGGCCACCGACCCGGACAGGACCACGACCAGGGCCTGCAGCACGGTGGTGACGCCCAGGACGGCGAGCGAGATCCACAGCGTGCGCATGCCGTCCGCGGAGGCTTCCATCGCCGGGTCGACCTTGTCGGATGCCTCGTGGCTGTGCGGGGTGACCACGTGCGCGGCCCGGTGCCGCAACCGCGCCCACCGGCCCGGTCCGGGCTCCTGGTCATGGCCGTGCCCGTGCCTGTGCTCGCCGTGGTCGTGCCCGTGCTCGCCGTGGCCTGCGTGCTCGTGCCGGTGGCCACCGCCCCGCCCGTGGCCGTGGTTGTGGCCGGGCGGCTCGCGGGTCGTAGTCGGGTCGCTCACGGCAGCTCACGCCTTCCGGTTCGGGGGTCGACATGGCAGGTCGACATGGCAGGCCGGTTGGACACCGGCGATCCACCGCCCCATCATGTGCATATGAGTGCACGCATGCAACTATCAGGTGCGCACAGGCCGCAACAGCCAGACGATGGCGAGCGTCTGGCCGTGGCGGCGGAGGTCCTGGGGCTGCTGGCCGACCGCACCCGCCTGGCCCTCCTGCAACGCCTGTCCGAGGGCGAGGCGGACGTGACCACCCTCACCGAGGCGTGCGGCGCGGCCCGGCCCTCCGTCAGCCAGCACCTGAGCCGGCTCCGCCTGGCCGGGCTCGTCACCACCCGCAAGGAGGGCCGCCGGGTGGTCTACGCCCTGCGGCACGGCCACCTCCGCCGCTTGGTCGCCGAAGCCCTGGGCGTCGCCGACCACCAACTCGGCCGTCTCCCGCCCCACGACTGACAGCGCGGCCCTCACGTGCCCGGTGGGACGATGGTCAGAGCCAGTGCCTACGTTTGAAGAACGTGTAGAGGCTGGTGCAGACGACGACAGCAAAGGGGACTCGGACGAGATCCTGCCACTGTGCACCCGCGTCCGGGATGCCGGCGGCGTGGCCACGCTTAATTACGAATAGATAATTATGATCTAGCAACGATGCTGCACGCATAACTATGCCTTGGCAAGGGTCTAGTCTGTGTGGCGTGACCAACGACCAGCGGCGGCCGGTGCAGGAGACAGCCGGACCCGCCGTGGACCCCCGGTGGGAGGAGCTCGCCGACCTGGCGTTGATCATCAGCCGGGAGATCCAGTTCCGTGGCTACATCGACGAGCGGGCCGTCACCCTCACACAGTCGGAAGGCATGGTGATGCGCTACCTGCAGCGCGAGCCGACCGCGACCCCCAGCCGGATCGCCGACGCGACCGGACTCCAGCGCACCAACCTGTCCGCCGTCCTGCGAGGACTGGAAGGTAAAGGGCTCGTCGAACGGCGGGCCCAGCCGGACGACCGCCGCGGCGTGATCGTTCGCGCCACCGAACGCGGACGCAGCAACTACGCGCTGGTACGGAACGAGTGGGCTGCGGCGGTCTCCGCCGCGGCTGGCAACAACACCAGCCACCTCGACTCCGCGCTCAGGTTGCTGCGCACAGTCACAGCCGGCCTGGTGGAGATGCGCCCGCGCAGCCCGTCCTCCACACCCGCGGCGTGACCAGCTTCGAACCACGCCGCGCGGGCCGGTCTACTCCAACGCGAAGCGGCCACTCTCGCGGGGCATTTCACCCTCCGAGGCAGAACGCGGAGCCCCATCGGGCGCCCACGCCTTTGGTAGCAGCCGTCAGCCGTGGTCGTCGGTGATCTCGACACTGAGCGCGCCGAGGCCGGTGATCTGCCCTTCGAGGCGGTCGCCCACCTTCAGCCAGGTGCCCGTTGCCAGGCCAACGCCGGCCGGCGTGCAGGTCATGACGACGTCGCCCGGCTCGAGAGTCACGTGTTCGCTGACGCGGGCGACCTGCTCGCCGACGTCCCAGATCATGTCGGCCGTGTTCGCGTCCTGGCGTAGCTCGCCGTTGACCCAGAACCGCAGGTCCAGGTGGCCCGGGTCGACGAAGCGTGCTGGCACGACCGCCGGGCCGAGCGGGCAGCTGTCGTTGAACGCCTTGCCGCCGAACAGGTCGAACTTCACCAGGTGCTTGGGGTGGCGCTGCCAGTCGCGCGCGGACAGGTCGATGCCAATGGTGTAGCCGGCGATGTGGTTCCTGGCCTCGGCGACGCTGATGTGCCGGCCGCGCTTGCCGATGACGAAGGCCAGCTCGAGTTCGTAGTCGAACTTCGCCGACTGCACCGGGTAGCGCACCGAACGACCCGACCCCACGAGGGTGGTCGTCGGCGGCTTGAGGAAGAACACCGGGATGTTGTCCTCCTTGCTGAACCCCGTATGGCCGCCATCCCTGGTGACGTGGTCGTAGTAGTTCGAACCGGTGCAGATGACCTTGTGGGGGTACTGCAGAGGCGTGAGCCAGTCCTCCAGCCGGGCTGGCGCCGACAGCGACGGCGATGCGTCGGGTTCTGCGGTCATGCGGCCGGCGGCGGCGACCAGGGCCGGCTCCGCCCCTGCCCAGCGCTCGAACACGGTCATCAGCCCGCCACGCCCTGACGCGGTCAGCTCGGGGGCGACGTCTGGGATGCGGTAGTACCGGTCGCCGACGACGAGTGTCGGCGTCGGTGAACCGTCCACGTTGATGGTGGCCAGGGAGAAGCTGGTCATGTGATCACGTTCCCCGGGTTGGCGAGCATCGACCAGCGCTCGAGGACGAGCTCGAGATCGGACAGTGGGTCGGCGAGCAGCCGCCGGCTGATCGCGCGCACGAGGACGCGCCCCGGCTCGTCGAGGTACTCCACCGGCGAGCTGCCATCCACCCGGGCCAGCGCGAGCGCGGGCAGGAGGGTCGCGGCCCGAGCTGTGAGCGCGGGCACCGGTTCCCAGATGACACGGGCGGTGTAGGCGTCCGTGAGCGCGCGGGCCGCGGCCTGGAGCTCGGCGGCCAGGCACGGGAGCCTGACCGACTTGAGCAGCAGATGGTTGAGGCAGAACGCGAGGTCGAAGACCGGGTCGCCGAACCAGGCGCACTCGGCGTCCAGCAGCACCGGGCCGTGCGGGCCGAGCAGGATGTTCTTCGGGCTCACGTCCCCGTGGACCACGGCCAGGTGGGTGTTCGCGGTCCGCTCGGCCAGCAGCGCGAACCTCGGCCGCAGGTCCGGGTGGGCTCGGGCGGTGGCGCGCAGGTAGGGCTCGATCCGCAGCGCGTCGAAATTCTCGTCCGTCGCGAAGCGGGTCGCGCTCGCCGGGTCGGCGGCGCTCGCCGCGTGCAGGTCACCGATCAGGTCGCCGACGGCCCGGGCGGCACTGACGTCGACCTCGCCAGCGAACAGCAGCGTCTTCCACACCGGATAGCGCTCGGGCGGGAGGTACTCCATCGCGAACAAGCCCGCCTCAGGGTCATGGGCGAGCACCCGCGGCACCTGACCGGGACGGAGCGGCCGCGCGAACCGCAGCCAGGCGTACTCGACCGCGTTGCGGGAAACCGGCGCGAGCCAGGTGTCGGCCACCTTCAGCTGCGGCAACGACCCCTTGACGCACAGCGACCGACCGGCCACGTCCACGCGCCACAGGTCGGAGGACACGCCGCCGGGCAACGGTGTGAGTAAGGGCTCGGCAGTGGGCGCGACGAGATGGTTGCGCCGCAGGAACTCGATCACTACCAGGCGCTGCTCAGCGCCGGACCGGCTCACGCGCTCAGCCTCGCCGTCGCCTGGTGGTTGCGCGAGGCATCCGGTGCGGCTGGGTATCCGCGGTACGACAGCGTGGGGTCCTCGGCGATGCGCAGCAGCTGGTTGTACTTGGCCAGCCGCTCGGAGGAGCGCACCGAGCCGACCTTGATCTGCCCGGCGCCGGTGCCCACCGCCAGATCGGCCAGGAAGTCGTCCTCGGTCTCCCCGGACCGGGCCGACACCACCGGGGCGTACCCCGCGGCGCGGGCCTCGGCCAGGACCTCGAGAGTGCCGGACAGGGTGCCGTTCTGGTTCACCTTCACCAGCACACCGGTCGCGCAGCCCCGGGCGATGCCGAGCCGCAGGCGGGTCAGGTTCGTGGTGAACAGGTCGTCGCCGATCAGGTGCACCCGCGCGCCGAGGCGGTGGGTGATCTCCCGCCAGCCCTCCCAGTCCTCCTCGTCGAGCGGGTCCTCCACCGACAGGACGGGGAAATCCTCGACCCAGGAGGCGACGAGGCCGAGCACGGTCCAGCCGGCGGCGGCCAGCAGGCGCAGTACACCGCGAACGGGCGCGGGGAGTGACCGAGGTGCGCGGGGTCGCGCCATGAGCGGCTCTTCGGGCGGTCATGAGTGTGCTCCTGTGCGAGCGAGATTCTCGCCGTCTGGGGGTTCGGAGAGCGGGCGCCCGGTGTCGAGCTTGCCGCCGAAGACCCGGTGGGCGAACACGTTGTAGGCCACCACCAGGGGCATGTTGAGGCCGATGCCGACGAGGATGAACACCATCGTGTTGTGGGGACCGACCGCGCCCTCGACGGTCAGGTCCGGCGGCACGAGGACCGGATAACGGGCGACGGCGAGCGCGAGAATCACTGACACCGTCGCGACGACGAGGCCGCCGATAGGCAGCGTGTCGGCGGCGCTAGACCGTTGGCTCCACAAGAACGTGACCATGGCGGTCGTTGCCCCCGCCGCGGCGAACAGCAGCAGACCGCCGAAGGCGAACGCCCGTCCTGGGCTGCTGAGGTCCAGCCGCGCGGCGGTGTCGTTGATCGCGAAAAGGGCGGCGACCAGCAACGCGGCCGTGAGCGCCGTGCACGCCAGCCCGCGGCGCCCGGCGGTCTCGCGCAGGCTCCCGGACGACTTCTGCTTGGTGTAGGCGTAGCCGAGGGCGGTGTACCCCGCGGTGACGGTGACCCCAGCCAGCGCCGAGAACCAGCCGAAGGCGCCGAACGCCGAGCCTGCGTAGGCCCCGTTGCTCACGCGCAGCGCCGATGTCAGCGTGCCCAGCGCGAAACCCTGGCCGAACGAGGCCAGCAGGGATGCGATTCCGAAGGCGGTCGTCCAGCGGCGGCCGGGCGGGGCCTGGGACGCCATCTCGATGCTCACGCCGCGCACGATCAGCGAGAACAGCACAACGGTCATCGGGAGGTAGGCGTGCGGGAGGACCGTGCCGAACGCCAGCGGGAACCCGGACCACAGCGCGACGCCGAGCAGGATGAGCCAGGTCTCGTTGCCATCCCAGGCGACCGCGACGGACTCGAGCATGCGCCGCCGGTGCTCGCCGTCGCGCTCGAGCAGACTCGCCACGCCGACCCCGAGGTCGTAGCCGTCCAGCACGATGTAGGCAAGAAAGCAGACGAGCACCACCGCGAGCCACAGCGAAGTGATCATCGCGTCGCCACCTCCGGGGAACTGAGCAGCGCGCGACGTTCAGCTGGTATCGGAACGTCCGCGGATTCGAGCGGAGTCAGATCCGGCGGCTCCGGTGACGGTTGGCGCCGTGGATCGTCCCGTTCGGGACCGATACGCATCGTGCGCACGACATAGGCGATGTACGCCGCGAGCATGCCGAGGTAGAGCGCCGAGACGCCGATCACCGAGAACAGCACCTCGCCGGAGGCCAGCCTGGAGACCGCCTCGGACGTGCGGAGCTGACCGAAGACGACCCACGGCTGGCGTCCCGCCTCGGCGGTCACCCAGCCGCCGAGGATGCCGAGGACGCCGGCCGGTGTCGTCCAGAGAACGAATGCGTGGAATCGTCGCGCGGTCCACAGCCGGTTCCGCATGCGCAGGACCGTGGCGGCGAACGCCGTTCCGAACATCAGCAGTGCCGCGAGGTAATGGCGAACTGCCATCGGGACAATTCGAGCAGACTCATCACTGCTCCACGGGTATGTCCGCGGCGTGGGCCGTGAAGCGCGGCAGGAAGCGGCTGCCGACGACCAGTAGCACGACGATGCCGAGCTGGACGCCGACCGCACTGCCGAAGGCCTCCGGAATGCTGTGCGGCTCCAGCGCCAGGTACAGCGTGCCGAGAGTCGCGACGCCGAGCGCCAGCCCGGACTGCTGCAGGGTGATGAGAACGCCGCCGCCAACGCCGGCGAGGTGGGCGGGGACGTCGCTGAGCACGGCGCGGAACAGCCCGGCGAACAGCATCGACTGTCCGGCGCCGACCAGGAGCAGGGGTCCACCCAGTTCGGCGAGGCTCACGTGCGGCCAGCCGGTGGCGAGGATGACGATCAGCAGCGCCAGTCCGGTCCCCTGCACCAATCCGCCCACGGCGAGTACACCGCGGCCGAACCGGTTGATGAGCTTGGGACTGACGATCGAACCGAGGAGGAAGAGGACGGCCATCGGCAAGATCGCCAGCCCGGCCTTGAGTGGGCTGGCATGCAAGCCGCCCTGGACGGTGAGCGCGAAGACGAACATGAAGGAGCCGAATCCGAGGCTGAACGCCGCGATCATGGCCAGCCCGCGGGACATGGACGGCAGCTTGAGCAGTGACGGCGGCAGCAGGGGCACCTCGCCGCGTGTCTCCGCGCGTCGTTCCACGACGACCGTGACGGCGGCCAGCGCGACGGCGACGGCGAGCAGCACCCACGTCCAGGCCGGCCAGCCCAGCGTGTGGCCCTCGGTCAGCGGCACGAGGAGGGCGGTGAGCGTCGCCGCGAAGAGGACCGTGCCCGGGACGTCGATGCTGGCCGGGTGCGGGGACCGGTTGGCGGGGACGACTATGCGCGAGGAAACGAACACCGCGATGCCCAGGGGAACATTGATCAGGAAGATGGGCCGCCAGGACGTGCCGGCGATGTCGGCGCTGATCAGCAGCCCGCTGGCCACCTGGCCGACCACCGCGGCGATACCCGAGGTCGCGCCGTAGAGCGCCAGCGCCCGCGTCTTACGTTCACCTTCCAAGGTTGCATGGCAGGTCGCGAGCACCTGGGGTACCAGCATGGCGGCCGCCGCCCCCTGCACCAGCCGGGCCGCGATGAGTATGCCGATGGAGGGCGCCAGCCCGCAGGCCAGTGACGCCAGGATGAAGCCGACCAGCCCTACCTGGAACAGGTTGTGGCGGCCGAAGCGGTCACCCAGCCGGCCCCCCAGGACGAGGACGGCGGCGTACGCGACACCGTAGACGGCCACCACCAGTTCCAGCGCGGCGGCGGACGCGTGCAGCGAGGCGTCGATCGTCGGCAGCGCGACGTTGACGATGAAGAAGTCGGCGATCGGCAGGAACGCGCCCGCCAGCAGGACGAGTACGCCGACCGGATGCAGGCCGCCGGCGCGCGCCACGGCACCCGGCGAGTCGGGTCGGACCGGTGCGGGTCGGGTGTCGAGAGAGGTCGTCACATGATCCTCCAGTTGTTATGACTACATCACTATATACCGATAATCATGATTGCGTCATAACTACCTGGGGTGTGGGCCTGATCCGCGACGGGGACCGACCAACGCGGGCAGGAGCTGCGGCTCGGCCGAGCGACGATCAGGGGTGGGCGGGGCTTGCCGACCTCGCGCTCGCCATCGCCAGGGAGATCCAGTTCCGCGGCTACATCGACGAGCGGGCCGTGCGCCCGCCACAGTCCGAGGGCATGGTCATGTCCGCCGACGTCTGCTCACGTCCACTGGTGTAGGTCACGGGCCGACTGACGTCCGCCGGGGTCCATGAACGTCCGCTGTCGTTCGCGGGCCAGCCCTATGCGGGCTCCCACCGATGATCACCCGCCTGCGGTCCGCCCTTCGCCAAGACGCAACCGTTCGCCAACTCTGTGGGCAAGCCCAGGTGGTCAGGTCATGAGGCAAGAGCCGCGTCCAGAAACTCCCACCGCACGTGTCACTGGGAACGCGCGTCCAGGCTGTCGACAGCCAAATGACCGAAAGCGTCGCTCCAGGCCGCATACCACTGGCGGAACCACGGATGGGACTGCGCGAGCGGGACGACAGAGCGCACCGTCTCCTGGTAGTACGAACGACGTTTCTCCGGCCGAGGATGTGTGTCCAGCCGCTGCACGTTGCTCAGCCGGTCCGCCAGCTTCACCAACAGTGCATCATCCGGGGCGCTAAGCAACCGTGTCAGATATGCCACCCGCACCTCCTCACGTGTCTGGCCCTCCGACGCTGCGGGCTTGGTCACCCAGTCGACCAAGCCCGCGACGCGGTCACCGAAGCGCTCGCGCACATCCTCCAGCGAGCACTCCGTGTCCTCGACCACATCGTGGAGCACGGCCGCGCGCAACACGTCGATGTCAGTCGTTCCGATCGCCTCCACCAACACACACACGACCTCAAGCAGATGCTCGGCATAAGGCTCACCCGCCGGCCGAGTCTGGTCCCCGTGCCACCGAACAGCGAAGGCGACCGCATCATCCAGCGAGGCTAGATCCTGTTCCGCAATGCGCCTGGCCAATCGCTCACGCACGGACGGCCAACCGGCCGCCGCCTCGAACACCTGCAACATGCCCCGAGCTCCCTTCACGTGCCACAGCGACCGACGGGGGCGCGCCTGGGCCATCGCGGACGGATCAGGCATCCCAGTCGGCATGCTGCAGCACGAAAGCAGGCTTGTGGGAACGCGGCGGGGCGACTTCACGCCAGCGACCTACCAGGGCGCCTGGTGTCGGCGGGCCGCCAGGATCGTGATCCACTCCAATTGCCATAGGGATGGTTATAGGGATGCGCAACCTGGGCGCACAACCACCCCCCGGCACTACGCAAGGCCGCCGACGCCTACGACACCGCGCTCGGCGGCGCGCCGCGTCCGCCTCGCCCACCGGGCGGCCGGGACGCCTACGCCGACAGGGACAGGTGGGTGAGGACGGCCAGGACACGGCGGTGGGCGTCGGCGTGCTCGGGGACGTCGAGCTTGGTCAGGATACGGCGGACGTGTGCCTCGACGGTGCGCTCGGACAGCACGAGGCGGCGCGCGATGCCGGCGTTCGTGAGGCCCTCGGCCATGAGCCGCAGGACCTCGCGCTCCCGGTCGGTCAGCCCGGCGAGCGGGTCGTCGGCCCGCTGGGAGGCGAGCAGGCTCGCGACCACCTTCGGGTCGAGCGCCGAGCCGCCGCGGGCGACCCGCTCGGCCGCGGCGAGGAACTCTCCGACGTCGAGGACCCTGTCCTTGAGCAGGTAGCCGAACCCGCCGAGAGTGACGAGCCGGACGGCGTGCGTCGTCTCGACGTGTTGGGAGAGCACGAGCACCCCGGCCGCCGGGTGGCGCCGTTTGATCTCGCCGGCCGCTCGGGTGCCCTCGTCGGTGAACGTCGGTGGCATCCGGACGTCGACGACGGCGAGGTCGGGGCGGTGCCGGTCCACGGCCTCGAGCAGCCCCTCCGGGTCGCCGACTGACGCGACGATCTCGTGCCCGGCATCCTCGAACAGCCGACCGAGGCCCTCGCGCAGCAGCACCTGATCCTCGGCGATCACCACTCGCATGGGTGCGCCACGCTCCCAGCCTCAGTCCAGTCCCGGTCGGTGGGGCGGTGGTCCGCGCGGCCCCTGGCCACGGCGCGCGGGGCCGCCGACCGGGTGGCCGTGGCGCGCCCGGCGGCGGGGCCGCGGACGCGGGCAGCGCGGCTCACGAGCCGCATGGCAGCTCGGCGGTGAGCACGGTGCCGGTGCCGGGACCGCTCGCGATCCGCAGCGTCCCGCCGAGGGTGGCGACCCGGTCGGCGAGCCCGCGCAGCCCGCCCCCGCGCGCCGGGGTGGCACCGCCGACGCCGTCGTCCGCCACCGCGACGACGAGCCGGCCGTCGCGGACCTCCACGGTCAGCTCGATCCGGCGGGCGTTCGCGTGTTTCACGGCGTTCGTCACCCCCTCGCTGCCGACGAAGTACGCGGCGACCTCGAGCCGGCGGTCCAGCCGCCCGCCGCCCGCCTGCTCGCGTCCGCCCGTGCTGGCGGAGCCGATGACCGCGTCGTCGGTCCCGGTGCCCGCGGCCACGTCCGTCGCCACGCCGGCCGTCGCGCCGCCGCGGATCGCGGCCGCCGTGCCCCCGGCCAGCGGCGCGGCGTCGGGGGCCGCGGCCGCGGTGGCCGCCGGTGACGTCGGCGCTGGGAGCGACCCGGTGGACGTGAACGTCGCCGCCACGGCGGGCGGCAGGTGCACGCGCACCTCGACCGGTACCGGGGACTGGCGGGCGACCTCGGCGAACGCGAGGGCGAGGCCGCCGCCCAGCTGCGCCGGCGGTAGGCCGCGGGCGAGCTCACGTAGCTCGTCGATCGCGGTGCCCAGCTGCGCGACCGCGCCGTCGAGGGTGCGGCTCACCCGTTCCGGCCCGGCGGCGCCGGCGCCGAGCTGGTGCTGCGCGTGCCGCAGCGCCAGCCCGATCGAGACGAGCCGCTGCTGCGCGCCGTCGTGCAGGTCCCGCTCGATCCGGCGGCGTTCCTCGTTGGCCGCTGCGACGATCCGCGCCCGCGAGTCGCGCACCTCGGCGAGCTGGCGGCGTAGCTCGACCCGCAGCCGGGCGATCTCGATCGCCAACCCGCCCGCCTGGACGACGTCCCGGGGCAGCGGGTCGGGCCGCGGGCGGTGCAGCACCAGCGCGACCGGCTCGTCGCGGCGGCTGATCGGCAGCCGCGTCCGGCCGGCCGCGGCCGCGTCGACGTCCGCGACCGGCTCGCCGTCGGCGTCCACGTAGACGGCGCTCTCCGTCTGGAAGAACAGCAGGTCCAGGTCCGGGTCGTCGAGCAGGTCGCGCAGCACGGCGCCGATCTGCTCGGGGGCGGCGCGGCCGGCGCGCAGCGCGTCGAGGAAGTCGGCCATCCGGCGCAGCGCGTGATAGCGGGCGCGGTTGAACCGACGGTCGACGCCGGCCTGCACCCGACCGCGTAGCGGCCGGAACGCGACCGCGACGACCAGCGTGGCGCCCGCGGTCGCCACCGGGGAGCCGCGGCCGAGCACCGTGCCGAGGGTGAGGACCGTCGCCGCGAACGCCGCCGCCAACAAAATAGTGATCGTGCCGTAGACGAGGGTGCGGTTGATGACGACGTCGATGTCGTAGAGCCGGTAGCGCAGTATCGCGACGCACGCGGCGATCGGGAGTGCGGTCAGCGCCACCGCCGGCAGGATGCGTACCCCCGGCCACAGGTTCCACAGCACCAGCGCCGCCGGCAGGCAGACCCCGGTGACCGCGGCGGCGTAGGTGAACCATTTGAGCTGCTGCCGCAGCGCGCCGCGCGCGGCGCGCAGCCGCACCCCGAGTGCCGCCACGGAGGCGACCAGCGGGCCGACGATCAGCACGGAGCCGACGATGAACAGGAGGTTTGCGGGGACCGCGTCCGTGGCCAGTGGGTTGCGCCCGGAGGCGAACTCGCCGTCGGACAGGTGGCCGAGCCCCCAGCCCGGCACCGCGAGCGCGACCCCGAGGCCATTGGCCCACAGCACCCACCGCCAGCGGCGGCCGGGCAGGCGCCCGTCGGGGAACAGCAGGAAGATCGGGTTCAGGATCAGGCTGCCGAACGCCCAGCTCGTTGTATTGACCCATTCGGCCGCCGGGCCGCCCGGCCAGCCGAGCTCCGCAGCCCGCAGCCCGTAGCCCTGGGCGAGGTCCGTCAGCGCGACCTGCGTCCCGTTGGCGCACAACAGCCAGCCGACCGGATTGCGCGGGTGGCGGACGGCGATCAGCGCCCCGGCGGCGGCGAACGTGGCGTTGGACAGCGCGTAGAGCACCGTGTCGTAGCGCGACTCGAGCGACCACGACAGCACGCAGGCGGCGACCTCGGCGGCGACCGTCAGCCCGAACAGGACCGCCGGGAGCAGCCGGCCGCGGAACGCCGACGTCCCCACCGTGCCCCCTCCCCGGCCCGCTCGCCGCGCCGTGCCCACGCGGCCCGGCCCACCCCCTGCGAACGCGGCCGTTCCCGCGCGCTCGGGCGTCCGTCGCTCGCCAGCCCCGGTCTCGACGACGGCCGGGACCGGAGAGGGCCGATCCGGATGGGAGCGACCGTCGCGGCGGTCGCGTCATCGTCCCAGAGGCGTCGGGCGGGGCCAACAGCGTTGGTACTCGCCCCAGCTGCGTACTGGTACTTAGCACCGCCGCGGGCCGGACCGCGCGGAAATGCGGTGCCCGCCCTGATGCCCGGGAGATCACTGCCGTCGTAGCTTCACCGCCAAGAACGCGGGCGCCACCACCTGGGAGCCGCGTCCCCATCATTTCCGAACCACGTCCTAGGGAGGACGACATGGCGACGACGAATGACCTGAGAACGACGAATGGCGTGCCGGCGGGCGGATCCGCGAGCGGCCCGAACGCAGCGTCGGTGCGGCGGATGGCGGCCGTGGGAGTCGTCGGCGCCGCGGCCACCGTGGTCGACGCGCTCGTGGTGCAGGCGGCCGTCGTGCCCGGGACGGACGTGTCGAGCAAGATGTTCAGCTACCCGTTCTCGAGCGGGGCGTACGTCGTGGTCTCCCTCGTCAACGCGCTGCTGCACGCGCTTGTGCTCGTCGGCGTACTGGGGTTCGCCCGCGGCGGCGCGGCAGGCTCTGGCCGCGCCGCGCGGGCCGGCGCCGGCCTCGCGCTCGGCGGGCTCGGGCTGCTCGCCGCGGTCGAGCTCGCCTCGATCGCGGTCCGCGGCGACCGTGTCGACGACGCCGGCACCATCGCCGTGATCCTGACCTTCACGACGGCGACGTTGCTCTCGGTGGCCGGCTACATCGTGCTCGCGGTGGCCTCGGCGCGTGGCGGGCGCTGGACGGGTTGGCGTCGGCGCGCCCCGCTGGTCGCGGCCGTCGCCACGGTGGCGGTGCTGGGCATGAGCTTCTCGTCCGCCCTTCTCCCGGCCGGCGTGGCGGTGTGGAGCCTGGGCCTGCTCGTTCTCTGCGCCGCCACCTACACCGACCCGGCCCCCGCGGCGCCGACCCCCGAGGCGCGTGTGGCGGCGCGAGAGGTCCGGCTGCCTTGATCCGCGAGCCGGCCCGGCCGGTCTCCCCGGAACCTTCCCAGGGGGAGACCGGCCGCGCAGGACACAACCGCAGTCCCTGGCGGCCCGCTGCTGGGCGCCCACGGGATCAAGAGGTCGCTCGCGGCGTCGGGCGGCACACAGCAAGCGCAGCGTTGCCAGGAGCGACGATGACCACGCAAGCCGACGCCGTCACCGAGCAATCCGCCGACCCACCCCCGCCGGCCGATGCCGGCCCCCGCGTCACGCTCCACGTGCTGCGCGTCGTCGCGGTCCTGCATTCGCTCGCATTCCTCGGCCAGCCGGTCTTCGCCGGCCGCTACTTAGAGGGTGACATCGACGCGTTGGCCCTGCACGACGCGAACGCGTTCGACCACCGCATGGACTCCACCGCCGCGCAGGTCCACCGCGGCCTGGCCGGCTTCCACCTGGTCACCGACGACGAGGAGGCCGCCCTGCCACTGCCCCGGGGCGACCGCGACATCCCGCTGATGATCACCGACCGGGCCTTCGACGCCGACGGCTCCTTCCGCTACCCCACGCCCGACCACGCACTGCACACCACCGGCGGCGTGACCGACACCTACATGGAGGGCGTGCTCGGCGACGTCATCCTCGTCAACGGCGCACCCTGGCCGGTACTGGAGGTGGCGGCCGCCCGCTACCGCCTCCGGCTGCTCAACGCCTCCAACGCCCGCCGCTACCAGCTCCGCCTCGCTCCGGCGCGGACACCGTTCATCCAGATCGGATCCGACGGCGGACTGCTCGACCACCCCGTCGAACAGACAACCATCCTGCTGGCCCCGGGCGAACGCGCCGACGTGGTCGTCGACTTCGCCGCCTTCCCGCCCAGCACCGCCGTCACCATGAACAACACGCTGGGAGCCGGATCCACCGCCCAGGTCATGCTGTTCCGCGTCACCGGACGTGCCAGCGACGACAGCCACATACCGGCACACCTCAGCCACATCTAGCCACTCCGGCCAAGCCAGGCCATACGGACCCGCGACTGGCAATTCCGCCGAGCACCCACCGGCGACCACCCCGGCTGGCTGATCAACGACCAGCCCTTCGACCCCGCACGCATCGACGCCGACGTCGCCCTCGGCAACGTCGAGATCTGGCGGTTCACCAGCGACCTGCACCACCCCGTACATGCACACCTCAACCCGTTCCAGGTGCTGTCGCGGCGCGGCGCCACACCCGGCCCGCACGACCTCGGCTGGAAGGACACCGTCGACATCACCCCCAGCGAGACCGTCGAGGTGCTCGTGCGCTTCACCGACTACCCCGGCCGCTACCTACTGCACTGCCACAACCTCGAACACGAGGACATGGCCATGATGGCCACCTTCCACACCCGGTAGAGAACCTTCCGGCCGGCAAGCACATGGTCGAGGTACTGCTTGCTCGACGCGACCCTTTCCAGAGGTCGAACCTGCCCTCTTTGCGGCCACCTCCCTGGAGCTGGCCACCGGGATCTGGCGCTCGCTTTCGCCGTCGTAAAGGTAAGGCGCCCGACCTGGTCGGGCGACGCCAACGTCCTCGTCACCGAAGGCAACTCCTACCGCATACGCGAAGCCCGAACGAGAGGAGCACTACAACTACCAACCGAGGCTGATCAACCCGGGGGGCGGGGACTTCAACCTGGCTACCAGCGGGGACCGCAACCTTGGCCGTTGATCAGGCCGCTTGCGTTACCTGGTGATCGCGAGGAGGGCTGGGCTCGGCGCTGGAGCTGGGCTCGTGAGCCGATGGCGACGCTATGAACTCGAGAAGACCTGCGAAGGCAGATCGGAGATGGTATTAAGATGCGACGTATTACTATGACCCTTGCGGCGGTTCCACTCGCCGTCGGTGCTGTCATTTTCGGACAGGCTACCGAGGCATCCGCGCAGCCTCCGGACCCGGATCGCGCCAGTTGCGTGGAGCAGTTCAATTTGGCAGTGGGAACCCCGGGTGAATACCAGAGATATGCCCATCAGGATGAGCTTGGGCGGGACGTGAGCTTCTTTGCTCGCCTTCCGGAAGAGATGTGCCCCTTCTGACCGACTTGGCTCAGGGCGCACGCGTCCCACACCCACACCAGCGGGGTGTCGAGCTGGTGGTGGGCCGCCACGATCAGATCCCGGTAGTCCCGCCAGGCGAAACTCCTCCGCTCGCCACGCGGGCACATCGATCAGCAGGTAGACGCGGCGGCGCCCGTGCCGGCCGCCACCCGCCTCGCCGTCCCCCGATACCAGGTGACGGCGAGGTCGCGGTGCGCCACGCCGGCAAAGGGTCGGCTCTTGGAAACAATGCGCAGGGTGGTGTTCGCCTCCGGAACTGGAGAGGTCAGCAACCGCAGGAAAACACCGCCCGCGTAGTCGGCAGTTTAGCGCAGCCGGCCGGCCCGGCATTCGGACCTATCTGGGATTCGTGATCACGGGCCCGCCAACACCTTCAGCCATCGGCTCGCCTGGAGCCTGCAGACCTACGCGCTGATCCCTGTGATACTCGGCATGTTCGCCGTCTACGCTGCCATCCCCGGTACCCGAGCGCGGCGCCCAGCAATGACCCGGTCTCATCCTCACGGTGGGCGGGGCCGACCTTCTCCCGGGCGCTGGATATGCCATCCTCGTCATGCCGGCAGCGGGGTCCTGACCAGCCAGGGCCATGAGCAAGACGTGCTTGACCTCCTCGACCAGATCTTCCACGGTCGGCGGTTCCGGGTCGGGTGAGCTGCTTGGGCCGGACCACTCGGTCGAACAGCTCGGCGCTGATGCCACGTTGCAGCGCGGCCTGTTTGAGGGTCAGGTCCTGATCGATGGCCAGATGCGCGACGTCCGAGGCGCGGTCGTAGCCGATCACCGGGGACAGTGCGGTGACCATCATCACCGAGCGTTCGACGTTGCCCCGGAGCTGGTCTTCGTGCACGCGGGTGCCTTCGACCAGGAACTCGCGGAAGTGGTCGGCGGCGTCGGCGAGGATCCGCACGGAATGCAGCAGGTTGGTGATCACGATCGGCCGGAAGGCATTCAGCTCGAAGTTGCCTTCGCTGCCGGCCATGGCGACGGCAGTGTCCGATCCGACGACCTGGATGCAGACCATGAGCATGGCTTCGGCCTGGGTGGGATTGACCTTCCCGGGCATGATCGAGGAGCTGCGCGCCCCAGTAGTGGTCGGCCGGGACCTCGACCGCGCCCAGCGAGTCGGTCTCGGTGCGGGTACCGGTGGCGTCGATCCCGATGGGCACCGCGTGGGTAGCGGGCGCGCCGGGGTCGCGGGCCGTCTGGGCATATCCGCCGCCATTGCCAGTCATCGCGTCACGCCGCCTTGACCTGCCGGTACTCTGGCCGCCACATCGCCTCCTGTACCTGGCGTGCCGTGTCGGTCAGGGTGGCGCGGGCCAGGCCCTCGACGGCGGCGCGGTCAGCGACGGCGACGGCGGCGGCAGCCGACACGGCGCGTAGGTTCTCCACCTGTGGCAGCAGGGATGCCCCGGGCGTCCGCACGTCCACCAGGCCGGCCACGGCATCCGCGGCGGCGGCCAGCATGCCGTCGCTGATCCGCGTCGCACGGCTGACCACGGCGCCGAGGCCGAGCCCGGGATAGAGCAGTGCGTTGTTGGCCTGGCCGATGCTGTACGTGACACCGTTGTAGGTCACCGGGGGAACGGGTATCCCGGTGCAGATCAACCCCCGACCGTCTGTCCAGGGGATCAGCTGGGCGGGCATCGCCTCTATGCGCTCCGTGGGGTTGGACAGCGGGAAGATGATCGGCCGGTCAACGTGCCTGGCCATCTCCCGGACGATCTCCTCCGAGAACGCGCGAGGCACGGTGGACGTGCCGACCAGGATCGTGGGCTTGACGTTGGCTACGGTCTCGGCGAGGCCGATGCGGCCGTCGCGCTGCCAGCCGGCGACCTCGCCAGTCGGCCGGGCGTAGGGGACCTGGTAGTCCGCAGATCGGTCATGTCGGCGGTGAGTAGCCCTGGCTTGTCGACACACCAGATCCGCTGGGTTGCGGTGTCCCGGTCCAGACCATCCCGGACCATCGCGTCGCGCAGTTGGTCGGCGATGCCCACTCCGGCTGTGCCAGCCCCGAAGATGACGATCCGCTGGTCCCGCAGCCGGGTGCCGGCGACGCGCAGCCCGCTGAGCACCGCTCCCAGCGTGATCGCCCCGGTGCCCTGCATATCATCGTTGAAGGTGCACAACCGATCCCGATACTTCTGCAGAATTCGCCGGCCGTTGCTCGGGCCGAAGTCCTCCCAGTGCAACACCGCGTTCGGGAACAGTTCGCGTGCCGCGCTGACATACGCGTCGATGAACTCGTCATAGCGTTGCCCGCGGACCCGGCGGTGCCGGTTGCCCACGTAGGACGGGTCGGTCAGCAGGTTTTCGTTGTCGGTGCCTACGTCCAGCCCGACCGGAATCACCCGGCCCGGGTCGAGGCCGGCGGCGGCCGTGTAGACGGCGAGCTTGCCCACGGCGATGTCGATGCCACCGACACCCCAGTCGCCGATGCCAAGTATCTCCTCGGCGTCGGACGCGACGAGCAGGTCCACGCCGTCCGCGCCGAGGTCCAGATCGGCGAGTGCCGCCCGCAGCCGGTCCGGCTCGTCGATCGAAAGATAGACCCCGCGCGGACGCCGATACTCATGGCTGTAACGCTTGATTGCCTCGCCCACCGTCGGGTCGTACACGATGGGGAGCATCTCCCGTAGATGGTCACCGAGCAGCCGGTAGAACAGCACCTCGTCGTTGTCCTGCAACATCGCCAGGAAGACGTTCTTGAGCAGATCCGTGGGCTGCTGATGGTACTGCTCATACACCCGCACGACCTGATCATCCAGGGTAAGCACCATCGGCGGCAACAGCCCTTCCAACCCGAGCGCCCGCCGCTCCTCCCGACTGAACGCCGTCCCCTTGTTCAGTAGTGGCATGTTCAGCACGTCGGCGCCCCGCGCTTTCGTGCCAAAAGCGTCACGATCGACCCAAAACCGCCGCCTCGACAAGGCTGCCGTCATCGTCACGAGACTTCCCCCTGAGGCCAGCGTGCTCCGTTTACCGGTGGCGACCTGGCGGGTAAGAGCCGCAATCCATCCCGCCATGTTCCGCCGCGGCCTTCGTCATACCTCGATCCGCCCTACGTACACCTCCGCTCGAACCGAAGACCCCCGACGGGCACAGCAACCCGACCGTGGACGTCCTGTCCGGTAGCGCGCCTGCTCATCCGCTGCCCCGTCTGACCGCGACGGCTGTCCTGTCGCCGCCAGTCAGGGCGCGCCCGCGCGGGAACGGGTCTGGGAGCTTGCCGGGGTGCACGCTCCCAGTCGGGTGGCGAGCGTCGAGACCCCGCTGGTCGTGGACCCGGACGCGACCCTGGTCACGGCGCATTCGGAGAATGAGAAAACCGGTCAGAAGCGATCACGTCGGAGCCCTGGATCTCGCCCCCGGGCTACCCGGCCGATCTTGAATCGGTCCCTGGTCGTGGGTGGTCCTGCTTCGCTGCCACCGCTGATCGGTCGGCAGGAGCGTTCTGTTCAGCTCACCCGAGATCGCCGGCGCGAGGTGGGGAACTCGTCCACCATGGCAACCGTTTCAGCGTGTCGCATTCTTCCTGGGCCGTTTGTCATCGCCCGTCCGGTCCGCCGTACGGGCGAAGCTCGTCCTCTTGAACCTCATTGTCCTAGATTCGGCCCTGATGTGCCCTGCCGGGCCGACACGGTGACCGCCGCGCGGACTGTCGGCCGGCCAAGGAAAAGGCCGCCAGAAAATCGCTGTATATGAGGACAAGGTCTTGCCGGTCTCCCGGGGCGCGGTCGACGCGCGCCACCTCGAGCCTGGCGTTACGATAATTGCTGTCCGAATTAGGTTGGAAGGGTCGGAGGAAAGAGGGAGTGTTATGGCTCGATTGTCCGAGCAGCTGGCCGAGCTTGCCACGCGTGCCAAGGGAGCCGAGGATGCCGCGGACGCGGCTGAGAAGCAGGCCCGCGAGGAGCTGGCAACCAGAGTCGAACAGGCTCGCGCGAATGCCGAGCGGCACGCGGGCGTGCTTCGCGAAAAGGCCGCCGCCGCTGGCAGGGAGGCGTCCGACCGGTGGAGCGAGATCCAGGGCCGTTGGAAGGACCACGTGAGCGCCCTGCGCGCTGAGGCCCAGGAGAAGCAGGCCGAGCGCGGCGCCAACCGCGCCGAGCGGCGAGCGGAATTCTCCGAGGACGACGCTGTCTACGCGATCGACTTCGCCATGGCGGCCGTGGAGGAAGCCGAGTTTGCCGTCCTGGACGCGACCCTGGCCCGGGCCGACGCCGAAGCCGCTCGGGCCGGGTAGCCGCAACTGTTCCAAACCTGAACCAAACGGGACAGATGCCTGGGTAGGCGGACAGACGGCTCGTCGCGTCGTTTACGGCGATGTCCGTGGCATCGCGGCAGCAGGGCGACCCGAAGCCGCCGAGCACGACCCCGACCGCAGGGTCATCGCGTCGACGGCCCGGCGGGGCGTGCCGGCGACCGGGTCGAGGCTCTCAGAGGTCGGCGTGCTGCGGCCGGGTCTCGACCACGATCACGGTGGGGGTGTCGGTCGCCAGCGCGGCGGTGAGCTCCTTCTCCAGCTCGTCCACGGTCTCGATGTCGATACCCCGGCAGCCGAAGCCCCGCGCCAGCGACACGATGTCCAGCCCCGGCAGGTCGAGCCCTGGTACGCCTGGCGTGTTCTCCAGTTCGGCGAAGGACTTCAGCACCGAGTATTCCCGGTTGCGCAGGACGACGTACGCGATGGGCAATGCGTGCTGCGCGGCGGTCCAGACGGCCTGCACGGAGTACTGGAAAGAGCCGTCACCGATTACGCCGATCACTGGCCGGCGCTCGCCGCGCGCACGATCGCCAAGCGCCACGCCGACTGCCGCCGGCACCGCCCACCCGATGCCGTCGCTGGCCGTCGCTGGCCGTCGCGAAGAACGAGCCGGGCTCGACCGTCGGCAGCCACTCGTTCTGCAGTGCCATCGTCGAGGTCGACTCGTAGACGAGGACGGCGTGCGCCGGGCGGGCCGTGCTCACCGGGTGCCTGGGGCGCGCGCTCGGCCAGCAGCCGCTCCACCTGCTCCGGGGTCGTGTTGACGATCTCAATCTCGCCGACCCTTGATTGACGCGACCCGGTTGCGGTCGAGCAGCAGCCAGATGGGGGTCTTGGCACCGGCAGCTAGCAAGGACGCGACGACGACGGGTGTCATGACGGAGGTCTCCTCAATCTCGCGCCGAACTAGCTAGTTGCCGTCGATCGCCTCGACCCTCAGCTCTTTCGATGCGTGCTCTGCGAGCGTGACCTGGCGGCCGGTGCCTGCCGCCTCTCGGATCTGCTCCAGCATGCGGTGCCGGCGGACGGCGTGCCGGAAGTCGGGAACGCCGTCCGTGTCCGGCGCGAGGTTCCCGGTGATCTGGTCGCGTAGCAGCGCGTACTGGTGGGCGAGGTTGTAGGCGGGCTCGGCGGATCGTCCGGTCCATTGCGTCAGTGACCGCTGATAGGGGGCGGGAACTGGAAGTTCGGTCAAGCCGCCGCTGTTTCCTCGAGCGCCGTACAGCCGCAGCCGACCCCCGAACAGACTGTGGTCGGCCTTGACGACGAGATCACCCTCCGTGCCGTTGATCTCCCAGTGGAATCTGGTGGCGCGGGACGTGCCGGCGCGGAAGTGCATGACGGCCACGGCCCCCGATTCGAGCAGGCCGGTGACGGCGACCTGGTCCTCGGCACTCTTGTGCGCGACCGCCCCGCTCGTCGCGTGGGTGACCTCGGGAAGCAGGTTCTCGATGTGAGCCGATACGTCGCGGAGCTCGCCGAGCACCATGGTCAGCGCGTCGACCGAGTGCCCGAAGGGGATCGATAGCAGTGTGGCGCCGTTCGTGACGTCCAGCAGGTACGCCCCGTGGTCGTCGTACGTGGCGCCCCAGGCTCCGCCAGACCCGAGCATGCTGGTCGACAGAACCCGCCCCGCGTAGCCTCCGGCGACCAGGTCCCGCAGATACCGAAGCGGCGGGGCCGACCGGGCCTGCAGGCCGACGGCCGTCAATATCCCCCTGCGCTGCGCGAGGTCGGCCATTTCCTCGGCCTGCGCGAGGTTTGCACCGAGCGGCCACTCGCTGAACACCGTCTTCCCCGCCTCGAGCGCAGGTCGGATGAGCTCCAGGTGCCGCGGGACTTTCACCGTTACGACCACGAGATCGACTTCCGCACTGCGGGCCAGCTCCTGCGCGCTGCTGAAGGTCAGCGGCACGGCGTACCTCTCGCCGGCCGCACGCGCTGACTCGGTGCTGCTGGCGCTGAGGGCCCGCAGCTCGTAGCCGTCGAGCCCGGTCAGTGCCGGCACATGGGCGGTCGCCGCCCATCCGCCGCGCGCGCTCAGACCTACGACACCGACGCGAATCGGCTTCTGATGAGGGGAAGTGGATGTCATGTGTACGCCTCACAGGTTCGCGGCCGCCTGCTTTCTCCCGTCAAGTGCCGGCGCGCTATCCGTGTGCCGGTCGCAGCACGCGTTCGGGTGGCTGTATCCGCACGCCTGCCTCGGCTGCCGGGGCGACGGCGTCGACCTCGACGACGAGGTGGCGGGGGCCGCGCAGGGTTGGGCTGGGCCGGTACGGCGGCGGGTCGGCCACCAGCCGGGGGTTGTGCAGCCGGCGGGCCAGCGCGGACAGGGCCACCTGTGTCTCGACCCGGGCGAGGGGGGCGCCGTAGCAGTAGTGGATGCCGCTGCCGTAGCCGAGGTGGACGTTGTCTGCGCGGTCGGGGTCGAAACGGTCGGGGTCGGGGAAGCGGGCGGGGTCCCGGTTGCCGGCGGCGAGCGCCAGCACCACCGGTGAGCCTTCCGGGATGGTGGCGCCGGCGATGTCGATGTCCGCGAGGGTGCTGCGGCTGGTCAGGATCTGTACCGGTGGTTCGTAACGCAGCAGCTCCTCGACCAGCGGGATGATCAGGTCGGGTTCACGGGGCAGCCGGTCGAGCACGTCGGCGTGGCGCAGCAGGGTGAGCATGCCGTTGGTGATGAGGTTGACGGTGGTCTCGTGGCCGGCGACCAGCAGCAGTGCGGCGGTGCTCAGAAGGTCGGCGCGCGACATCGGCCCCTGCTGGCCGGTGTCGGTGAGCAGCCCGGAGATCAGGTCGTCGCCGGGCTGGCGGATGTGGGCATCGACCAGCCCGGCGAGGTACGCGCCGAGTTCGGCGTTGACCTGCGCTCGTCTGCGCTGGCGCTCGGCGAACGTCCCCGTGGTCGGGTCGGCAGTCTCGGTGATCGCGCTGGCCCAGTGATGGAAGCGCGGCTCGTCCTCGCGGGGGACGCCGAGCAGCCGGCAGATCGCGGTCACCGGTAGCGGGTAGGCGAAGTCGTCGACGAGGTCGACGCGCTGTCTGCCGGCAAAGTTGTCGATCAGGGCGTTGGTGATCTCGGTCAGCCAGGGTCGCGTCCCCTCGACGCGGCCGGGGGTGCAGGGCGGCCCGAACGGCCGGGTGGCCAGCTCCCGCAGCCGGTCGTGCTCGGGCGGGTCGCGGAGGATGAAGGGCAGGGGCAGTCCGGGCGAGCCGTCCTCCGGTGCGGGCGGGGCTCCGCCCAGTTCGGGGTGGCAGCGGGGGTCTGAGCTGACCCTGCGGTCGTGCAGCAGCGCGACGATCTCGCGGTAGGTGCTGACCACGTAGGTGCCGTCGGGCTGGCGCGCCACTGGGGTTTCGCGCAGCAGCGCGTACAGCGGGTAGGGGTTGGCCCGGTTGGCGGGGTCGAGGATCTGCTCGTAGACGCTGCCCTGTGCCATGGCGGTGCCTCTCCCAGGTGTTCCGGCGCCCGCGGTGCGGCTCGCCGGCACGTCAGTGGTGGTAGATCAGCTCGGCGCGGCGCTCGCTGGGGTCGTGGCCCGTCACCGCGACGGTGGCGTGGCGGTGACGGGTGCGATGGTCGGGAATCTGCGCCGCGACCGGCTGCCCGTCGGCCGGCTCGTCAACCCCGTGAAGATCAGGCGGGAATGGCGCGGCGGCCTCGATCAGCCCCTGGTACGACTCCAGCCACTTGGCCTGGTTGAACCCGACCACGGCGGTCAGGCGGCCGTGGTAGCCGTAGACGGCCACGAACCGGCGCTGCGCGATCGAGCCTTGGGCGATGAGGACCTGGTCGGCGAGGGTCGGCACACCGACGGATTTGATGTTGGTGTCGAACTGCGCCGACCAGAACACCGGGATGGCCAGGTGCGGCCACCGCTCCGCCGAGGCGCTGATCATGTTGTGGGCAGCGATGTGGGCCTGGGCGACGGCGTTGCCCCAGTGTTCCAGGGCCAGGAACTGGTAGTCGTACAGCGGGTGCGGAAACCGCGCCACGTCACCTGCCACGAACACGTCGTCGGTGACCACGCCGGCCACGTCGAAGACTCGGCAGCCGGCGTCGCAGCCCACCCCCCAGTCGCCGGCGGCCAGGCCGCAGCCGTGCAGCCATTCGGTGTTGCGGACCGCGCCCAACGCCACCACGGCCACCTCCGCGTCCACGGTGCTGCCGTCGGACAGGTGCGCGCGACGCAGCCGCCCGGCGGTGTCACCCTCCAGACGCGTGACGGTGGCCCCGCAGCGCAGGTCGACGCCATGTTCACATTGCAGCTCGGCGGCCACCGCGCCGATCACCCCGCCCAGCGCGCCGACCAGGGGTGTGGGTCCGCGCTCGACAAGCGTGACCGCCAGATCCCGGTCCCGACAGGCCGAGGCGACCTCCGAGCCGGTGAAACCGCCGCCGATGACCAGCACCCGGCCGGGCCGGTCGGCCAACCGGTGTTGCAGGCCGGCAGCGTCATCGCGGGTCCGCAACACGAACACGCCGTCGAGAGCTGCCTCGTCCGCGTTGAACCACGGCCGGGCCCGGGTACCGGTGGCGATCAACAGCCGGTCGTAGTCGATGATGCCGCCGTCACCGAGGTGTACCTGCTTGCCAGCCGGGTCCAGCCCGGTAGCGGGCACGCCGAGCAGCCACCGCGCCTCGAGTTCGTCGGCCCGGGGCAGTCCGGTGTGGTCAGCGCGTACCCACCCGTCGAGGACCTGCTTGGACAGCGGTGGCCGGTCATAGGGCCGGTACGGCTCGTCCCCGATCATCGTCAGGGATCCGGTGAAGCCCTCACGGCGCAGGGTCGCCGCGGCGGCCAGGCCGGCCAGCGACGCGCCGACGATCACGATACGGCCGGTGCGCCGCGCCGCCTCTATCACCGCGTCGTGCCCGTCCCGCGAGGGTTGCCCGCCCGTTCGCGGCCACCGGACCGTTCGCGGCGGTGCGGCCGCCCTCGCGGACGCCGTCCCCACGGCCGTCGCGGACTCCACGGCGGCCTCCCGGTCGTCGACGCGGTCGACCAGGATGGCCTGCACCGGGCAGGCCGCCGCCGCCCGCAGCACCCGCTCCCGCTGCGCGTCGTCGGGCTCGGGGTCGTACATCAACGCCTCGGTGCCGCGCATCCGGAACACCTCAGGGGCAAGGAAGGCGCACTGCGCGTACGCCTGGCAACGCGTGAGGTTCACGACAACCCGCATAGCCGCACCTCCCGGTTGGGCACCGTCGGTGTCCTTCCCGGCAGTCCTACCGACAACCGCGCACGCTGCAGAGGCGCACGAGGGATCGCCGCACACAAGGGCACTTTGGATATTTGGCCTTTTGCTAAATGTGTACGAGGTGGGCAGTTTCGCGGGAGCGTCCGTTCGAGTCTCAGCTAGCTTTGAGGCAAACGGTAACCCGGTGTAGCGATGGCAGGGACACGCCCCGATGAGGGTCGAGTCGGGCCGACGGGCGAGTCAGGTTTTGGTCATGGCGACCGCGTGATCCGTGGTGCCGGCGCTGTCGGTGCGGTCGCTCAGTAGGAGCCAGGTGAACGGCTGTACCCGACCGTTGGGGGTGCGGTGTTCTTCCCGGCTGGTATGTACGACGTGCAGGTCCGGGAATTGGGCGGCGAGCTCGTCGGTGCTGTAGCGGGCGGTGGGTAGCCCGGAGCAGGCTGTCGGACCGTCGGCGGCGAACGTCCCGATGACGGCGTGGCCGCCGGGCGCGAGCGCCTGGCGCAGGACCGCGCGGTAACGGTCGCGGTCGGCGGGGTCGGTGAGGAAATGGAACACGGCTCGGTCGTGCCAGAGCCGGTAGCGCCGCCGCGGCTGCCAGGCCAGCAGGTCGACGGTGAGCCAGTGCACGTCGGCAGCCCGGGGCCCGAAGCGGGACCGGGTCTCAGCAAGCGCGTC
Source organism: Pseudofrankia coriaricola (assembly GCF_032027725.1). Lineage (NCBI taxonomy): Bacteria > Bacillati > Actinomycetota > Actinomycetes > Frankiales > Frankiaceae > Pseudofrankia > Pseudofrankia coriaricola. The sequence continues at coordinate 87,839 of NZ_JASNFO010000044.1, forward strand.
GGCGGCGACATCGAGCACGGTCACGTCCGTATGGCCGGCATCCAGCAACCGGTCGACGAGCACAGACGCACCGGCCCCGACATCGACGATCGCATCACGCGGACCAGTTCCCGCCGCCTCGACCAGGGCCAGAGAACTGGCCGGCTCCTGCTGAAACCAGCTGACCTCGGTCACCACCATCCGGCCATAGACGTCGTCCCAGTGCGCGCGCTGCGTCATCCGCACTCCCAAGCGGCCGGCAATACCCCTCCGCCAGTCTCACGGCCACCGATCGCGACGATGTGCACAACAAACAGCCCCTTCCAGGGCGAGATGTGAGGATGGGGACCACCTACGGCCCGCGAGCCAGGTCCCGATCGGGCCGCCTCGGCTAGCTGCGGGGGTGTTGGGAGATCGGCGTCGAACCGATGGGTCAGGCGGCGGCAGGCAGGAGCTCGCCGAGCAGCTTCTCGACGCGGGTGCGGATGGCGTCGCGGATCGGACGGACGGCGTCGATGCCCTGACCGGCAGGGTCGTCGAGTTTCCAATCCTCGTAGCGGATGCCGGGGAAGACGGGGCAGGCGTCGCCGCAGCCCATGGTGATGACCATGGTCGAGGATTCGACCGCGTCGACAGTGAGGATCTTCGGGGTCTCGGTGGCGATGTCGATGCCGACCTCGGCCATCGCGGCGACCGCGATCGGGTTGACCTTCTCGGCCGGCATGGAGCCAGCGGAGCGGACCTCGACCCGGTCAGCCGCCAGGTGGGTGAGGAACCCGGCGGCCATCTGGGAGCGGCCGGCGTTGTGCACGCAGACGAACAGTACCGACGGCTTGTCGGACACAGACAGGTCCTTTCAGAGGAGGAAGAGCCGCCGACCCGGCCACCCGGCGGGGCCGGCGGTGGTCGGCGTCAGTCGGTCCGGGGCGCGGGCAGGGTGAGGTCGGGCAGCAGGCTGGCGAGCAGGTCGCGGACGCGGTGGTCGATGTCGTCGCGGATCGCGGCGACCTGGTCGGCGTCGGCGTCGGCGGGGTCGTTGATCGCCCAGTCCTCGTAGCGCTTGCCGGGCATGTAGGGGCAGGTGTCGCCGCAGCCCATGGTGATGACGACGTCGGCGGCGGCGAGGATGTCGTCGGTCAGTGGCTTGGGGAACTCCTCGTCCAGCGACAGCCCGACGTCCTTCATCGCGGCGACGACCTCGGGGTGGATCTGGGTGCCAGGGTCGGAGCCGCCGGTGCGGATGTGCAGCGCGGTGCCGGCGTAGTGGCGGGTCAGTGCGGCGGCCATCTGGGAGCGGCCGGCGTTGTGTACGCAGACGAACAGCACCTCGGGCACCCGCTTGGCGATCAGCCCCCGGGTCGCGGCCAGGGCCTCCAGCCGTTCGCGGGTCAGCCGCTCGGCCAGCGTCGGCAGGAACGCCGTGACCCGGGCGGTGCGGGCGAGCAGCCGGTAGGAGTCGGCGAGTACGTCGGCGACCTCGTCCGCCTCGAACGTCGTGGTGTAGTCGTGGGTCAGTCGCAGCGCGGTCGCGCGTAGGGCGCGGTCGGTGGCCGGGTCGAGGCCGGATAAGCCATCCAGGCCGGTGGAGCTGTCGGAACTGGTCATGAGGCACCTCGCGAGGGGTGTGTGGGGGTGGCGCCGTTAACCGGCGCCGCGTCTGTGGTCGTGGTGGCGGGGTGGGGCAGCAGCACGTCTGCGGCCTGTCCCTGCGCGGTGGGTGTGGCCGGGTAGAGCAGGCGGACCAGGCCGAAGCCGACCGCGCCACCCACCAACTGAGCAGCGATGAACGCGGGGACGGAGGCCGGGACTATGCCGGCGAACGTGTCGGAGAACATCCGCCCGACGCTGATCGCCGGGTTCGCGAAACTGGTCGAGCTGGTGAACCAGTACGCGGCGCCGATGTAGGCGCCGACAGCGGCCGGGGCGCGTTCACCGCGGCCGGAACGGACCAGGGAGAAGATCAGTAGGATCAGGCCGGCGGTCGCGACGACCTCGGCGAGCAGATGCGCACCGGACGCCCGGTGGTGCGTCGAGATCGACACCGCCGAGCCGTCGAACATCAGGTTCGCCAGCACTGCGCCGCCGACGCAGCCGGCGACCTGGGCGGGCAGGTAGGCGGCGGCGTCCCGCCACGACAGCCCACCGAACGCCGCGTCCACGATGGTCACGACCGGGTTGAAGTGGGCTCCGGACACCGGGCCGACCATCAGGATGATCGCGTACAGGCCGGCCGCGGTCGCCGCGGCGTTCTCGACCAACTGCAGGCCGACCTCGTCGGGGCTGAGCTGCTGCGCGGCGATCCCGGAGCCGATGACCAGCGCCGCGAGCAGCAGGCTGCCCAGCGCCTCGGCGACCAGCCGCCGCGCCAACGGCGGCTGGTCGACCGTTGTGTCCGTCACGGACGGGTGCTCAGCAGCAGGAGCCGGCCGAGGCCGGCTCCACCGCGAGCAGCGTGCGCGTGCCGGCCGCCGCCGCAGCCGAGGCCGTTTCCGACTCCGCCGTCACCGCCGCGACCGCGTCCTCGCCCGTCGCCGCCGGGGCGCAGACCGGACCGCAGTCACACGCCGACCCCGGACCGTCGGCGCGCTCGGCGACCGACGGCGTCGGACCCGGACGGGCCATCTCCGCGACGTCGGCGAGCACCGTGTAGACCTCCCACGGCGCCCCATCCGGGTCGTCCACCCACACCTTGTCCTGCAGCGCGTAGCAACAGGCCGTGTTCTCCTCCACCGCGGTCGCCAAGCCCGCCCCGGCCAGCCGGGCGGTGGCCGCGGACACCTCGTCAGTCGTCTCGACCTCGACACCCAGGTGGTTGAGCGCCCCGGCGACGCCGGCGCCGCGGGCCTCGGGGTTCTCGATCAGCACCAGCTTCAGCGGCGGAGTGTCGATCGCGAAGTTCGCATACCCCGGCCGGCGCTTCGCCGGCTCGACCCCGAACAGCTTCCCGTAGAACTCCACCGCCGCGTCCACGTCCGAGACGTTCAGCGCCAGCTGCACCCTCGCCATGCCGCACCCACCTTCACATCGACCGTGGTCTATGTCCTGACGGACCGAGGATGGCCGACGAGATAGACGCCTGTCAATGCTCTGGTGCATGCTGGACCCATGGCGACGACATCCGCATCCGCGGGGCTCCCCATCCCCGCTCCCAGCGAGTGCGCCGACGACACCCCGGGCCTGGCCGGAGCGATCTCCGCCTGCTGCACGCCGCTGGCACGCACGCCACTGTCCGCCGACGAGGCCGAGCAGCTGGCCGCAGTACTCAAGGCGATCGCCGTGCCCGCCCGCCTGCGACTCCTGTCGATGATCTACGCCCGCGACGGCGGCGAAGCCTGCGTCTGCGAGCTCACCGAACCCCTCGGCCTGACCCAGCCGACCGTCAGCCACCACCTGAAAGTCCTCGTCGAAGCTGGACTGATCAGCCGCGACAAACGCGGCGTCTGGGCCTACTACCGGCCAGTCCCCGGCGCCATGGCCGCCCTCGCCGCGACGCTCACGCCAGCGCCCGCAACGGCGGACGCCGCCTGACATCACCCCGGCCGGGCGCAACAGCCGACGACGAACAGCGCCCGCGCTGGCCGCCGTTCCGGCTCAGCCCCTCCGACGCTGCCCACCGCGCCGGCCGCCTGCGGGGATCTCCGCTTGGGCGCGACTCGGCACGGACCGTCCAACCAGTGGCCTAGGTTCGATCCCTCCGGCGCCTGCGGCCGGGGCGGGGCTGGGGCTGAGTGCTTCCGCGACGGCGCGCAGCGTGCCGTCGAGGATGCGGTAGTAGGCCCATTTGCCGCGCTGCTCGCGGGTGATGAGCTGGGCCTCGGCGAGGATCTTCATGTGGTGGGAGACGGTCGGCTGGGATAGGGCGACCGGTTCCGTGAGGTCGCAGATGCACGCCTCACCCCCCTCGGCGGCGGCGATCATCGAGAGAAGTCGCACCCGGGTGGGGTCACCGAGGGCCTTGAAGACGCGGGCGAGGCGTTCGGCGGTGTCGACGTCGAGCACGCCGCCGGTGACCGGTGAGCAGCAGGCGGCCAGGTCCTGCGTGATCAGCGGGAGCGTTCCGGTGGGCATGCACCCAGTCTGCACCTCGCATTGACATCTGTCGATGCATCGAAGAGAGTCGATGCATCGACAGGTGTCAATGTGAGGAGTGGGCATGGCGGAGTTGCCGGTGGCGGTGATCGGCGCGGGGCCGCAGGGCCTGGCGGCCGGGGCGCATCTGTTGGAGCGTGGTCTGGAGCCATTGGTGTTCGAGGCCGGTGACGGCCCGGGCGCCGCCGTGGCCGGGTGACGGCCGGTTCCCGGCGGGCGCTGATCGCGCTGTGCATCACCGAGATCGTCAGCTACGGGGTGCTGTACTACGCGTTTCCCGTCCTCGCCGAGGGGATCGCCGACGACACCGGCTGGTCCCGCACGACGGTGACCGCGGCGTTCTCGGCTGGGAACCTCCTCGGCGCGGTAGCCGGCGTGCCGGTCGGACGCCTTCTCGGCCGGCGGGGGCCGCGGCCGGTGATGACCGCCGGCTCGATCCTCGCCGTCGCCGCGCTGGCAGGAGTGGCGCAGGCGCCGTCGTATGGCTGGTTCCTCGCCGCCTGGCTGGTGGCCGGGGTCGCGATGGCCGGGGTGTTCTACCCACCGGCCTTCGCCGCGCTCACCGGCTGGTACGGACCCAAACGGCTGCCCGCGCTGACCACGCTGACACTGGCGGCGGGCTTCGCGAGCACGATCTTCGCGCCCCTCACCGCCGGACTCGCCACCCACCTGAACTGGCGGGAGGTCTACCTCGTCCTGGCCGCGATCCTCGCGGCCATCACGATCCCCGCGCACGCCTGGGCCCTGCGCCTGCCCTGGCGACCCGACCAGCACCCTGCCCCCGGCCACATCGACCCGAACCCAGCGCCACACCGGGACGGTGATCGCCGGGTGCTGGGCAGCCGGATGTTCCTGCTGCTCGCCGCGGCGATGACGTTGAGCGCGTTCGCGCTCTACGCCGTCGTGGTCAACCTCGTCCCGTTGCTGACCGGCCGGGGCCTGTCCACAACCCTCGCCGCCTGGGCGATCGGACTGGGCGGGGTCGGCCAGGTCGCCGGCCGACTCTGCTACCGCCCCCTGGCCACCCGACTCACCGTCCGGGGCCGGACCGCCGCGGTCATCGGCGCCGGCGGGCTCGCCACCCTCCTCCTCGGTGTCCTCCCCGGGCCGGCCTTCGCGCTGGTGGGGGTCGCCATGCTCGTCGGAGCGATACGCGGGATGTTCACCCTCGTCGAGGCCACGATCGTCGCCGACCTGTGGGGAGCCGAACGCTTCGCACGGCTCAACGGAGTGTTCAACGCCCCGCTAACCGGCGCGACCGCACTCGCGCCCAGCATCGGCGCGGCACTCGCCGCAGCGATGGGCAGCTATCCACTGCTGTTCGTCGCTCTCGGCGCCGCGGGAGGGCTCGGCGCCGCACTCGCGATCGCCGCCACCGCCGTGCCCACGTCGCCTGTTACCGGCGGTGCGGCGGTCGTCGGCACGGTCACAGCGGCGGACACCGTCGCAAGCCAACTGGCCGGGCAGTAGCCGGCGGGCGGGCGAGGTCGTGGCAGTGCGCGCCGGGTACAGGAGATGCCTGAATGGGGGCCCGCAGCCATGCGGGCGGCGGCGAGCGTGACGCCCTGGTGCGCTGCCGTCCTGATCGGTTGCACGCGCGTCTGCTGCCACCGCCCTTGGGGAGTCGTCGTGGTCATCCGTCACGCTGGGCGTGGCCGGTACAGCGGAGATGGGTGTGCTGACCGGGGGGTTGTTCGTCAGGGCCTGGTGAAGGTCGTGCGGACCTCGTGCAGGGCGTAGAGGACGAGGACGTAGCCGGCGAGGGGGTCGGCCCACCACCAGCCGAGGACGGCGTTCAGCGTGAGGCCGGCGAGGACGGCGGCTGCCAGAGCCCCGTCCATGAGGGTGACCCGGCCTTCGGCACGGAGCACGGGGTTACCCAAGGCCGCGCCCACGCGGGCTTTCCCGACGGCCAGCACGACCATGACGACCGCGGTGATCGCGGTCCACGCGATCCCGCCGGGGCTGTGACGGGGGTGATAGCTGACGGCGAGGACCAGGCTCGACTGGACGGCGAGGTAGAGCGCGAGCGCGGCGAACGCGGTACCGATGAGGCGCAGGGCCCGGCGTTGGCGTTCGGGCCCGGTGCCCGACAGCTCCCAGAGCACGACGGTGGACGCGCCGATCTCGATCAAGGAGTCCAGGCCGAACCCGGCGAGCGCGACGGAACGAGCCGCGATCGCGGTCACCGCCAGCACAGCCATACCGACGACGTTCCAGCCCAGGGTCACATACTCCAACGCGATCCCGCGGCGCAGCAGCCTGCCGGACATCTCGACCGTCGTCACCGATCTACCATCGCAGACCCCGTCGGGCACGGTGTCGGGCAGCGCGTGCGCCGAATTCCACGTCGCGGCCCGGTGGCCGCTGCCCGCCGTGAGGTGGTCTAGAGGCACGAAGCGCGGGCCGAGTCGCGCGGCTCACCGTGGAGCGGTCGGCACAGGGTCCCGGTGGTCGCGGGGGGCGGGCACGCCCAGGTCTACCGGTCCCGGAACGGCCCGGCATGCCGCCCGGCGGCGACGGCGGACCGCGACGGCCCCAACGAGCGCGGCGACCGCCACCACCGCCAGCGCCGGAACCCACACGGCGGCGACGGTCGCCAAGGCACCGACGGCGCCGAGCACGGCGAGCAGCGGGCCAACGCAGCACACCGCGCAGGCGGCGACGGTCGCAACTCCAGCGCCGATCGTCGACCACGGACGGGAGCGGCCAGTCGAGGGGCTCATGTGGATACTCCGAACAGGTCGACGAGCAGGGCGGAGGCGGTCTCGGGGGCGCGGAGAGTCAGGACCAGCGCGGTAGGAGCGAGCTGAAGCGTGAAGGCGAAGAAAGCGCAGCAGTCCTGCTCGGCCGCGGCAAGTGCGGCGATCCGCGCGGCGAGATCGGGGCCGGATGGGAACGTCAGGCGCAGCCCCGCGTCGATCTCCTCCCGACTGACCGCCTCCCCGAGCACCTCGCGCCACTGGACCGCTCGGTCGATCTGCTCGTCGCCGCTGAGGGTGCAGGCCACTGGCGCGTCGCGCCATGCCTGGTCGGCGACGTCGGGTCGGACCGGCGACAGCGTGAGCGGCACCGGACCAGCCTTCGATGAGCCGGTCGTGGTCAGGCAGCCGCAGTCCGGACCGCACCCACCCGCAGGGGCTGTCTCCCCGAGTTCGGTGTGGAACGCGGCCAACCGCGCGGAGAAGGCCGACAGCTCGGCCGCACGCTGATCGGCGTCCACGATTCGGGCAGCGACCAACGGCAGCATCCGTTCCCGGACCGCCGCGCACACCCCCTGCTCCCACACACTCAGCAGGTCACCGATCTCCTCCAACGACAGCCCCAGAAGCTTCCCGGACGAGATGAACGCCAACCGCTCCACCGCCTCCTCGCCGTAGACCCGGTAACCCGACGGAGTGCGCTCGGCGGACAACAGCCCAGCCGACTCATAGAACCGCAGCGTGGTCGCCGGCACGCCGACACGATCCGCCAACTGCGAGATCCGGTAGGAACCCATGACCGCAACGTAAACCTTCAACTCGACTAGAAGGTCAACGCAGACGTCGAACGAATCGACGCAGATCACGACTACGGCCATCCGAATGGGCCGCTCCTCCGCGGTGTCGGATGCGCTACAGACGAGCGCCCGTGGAAGCGCAGCAGAACGGATCTGTCGGACAGATGTCGCAAAACGGCACGACGGCCTGGCGCGCAAGGTTGACGAGCCGGTCGAGAAGATGGCGGGCCGTAATCCCAAACACTCCGGTCCCGCCCTTGCCGATGGGGTACCGGCTGCGGGGATCAGCTCCCTGATCTGGCGCCGCATCCTTATGATCGATCGCGCGACCATCGCCGAGCTACACGCGGCGCTGCAGGTCGTGTTCGGCTGGAGCAACGAGCATCTGCACCGCTTACCAGCCAGGCCCGTCGCTCGTGTCGGATTCGTCCGGTGGCGGGATCAGGGCCACCGCCGTGGAGATCTTGGATGCTGGCTTCGTGGGTCAGGTCGCGTTGAGTGGTTGGCCGGTTTCGAGGAGGGGTCTTGAGGCCGGACAGGACTCGCATCCATCCGGCGTCCGGTGCCCGGCGACGCCTCGTTGCAGGACCGGCTCCTGGGCGCGATGGGCCGACCCGCTGGCGGGCTGCGGGGGTGAGCTGACGGTCTCGGCCGCGTTGGCGCTGGTCGGCGATGCGAGCGAGTTCCGCCTCGATGCGGGCGAGGTCGTTGGCGCGGCGAGTCTGGTCGCGGGTGGCCTGCCGTGCGAGCCTGGCGTCGCGTGGGGTGTCGGGTCAGGTGCCGGAGCGTGCCGGTCCGACGGCGGCGGTGGGGTCGGTGTCGAGGAACAGCCGAATCCGTTCGGCGATTGCCGGCCAGTCGGGACCGAGCCAGACGAGGTGGGTGTGCGCGCGGCTTTCGACGAGTTGGGCGTTGCGGATGGTGCTGGCAAGCGACTGAGCGTGGGCGAACGGGACGCCCCCGTCGGTGCGGGTGGCGATCACCAGGGTGGGTTGGTCGATCCGGGCGGTGGCGTCCGGTGTGGGACGCAGATCGTTGAGGAACCCGCGGCCGGAACGCATCTGGGCGAACAACGACAGCAGCAGGTCGCGGTCCTCGGCGCGCAGCGCGGCAATGACCTCGCCCACCGGTCGGGTCGAGAGGCTGCTCATCATCAGCCGCAGACAGACGTCGGGCGCCATACGAGTGAGCGCATGTATCCCGGCCCATGTCACGGCCTGAGTCCCGGTGGCGAACACGACGTGCGCGCCCAGGCGAGTGCGGCGATCCGGATAGGGGAGCCAACCCACGGCGCTGACCAGGATCAGACGCTCGACGAGGTCAGCATGCCGCGCGGCCATCGTGGCGGCGGTCGGGCCGCCACCCGAGACGCCGACAACGGCGGCCACCCGGGTGATGCCCAGATCGGCACACAACGCCCGGACCACGTCCGTATGCCCCTCCATCGAGCTGCCGGTCGACAGCGGAGTACGGCCGTAGCCGGGACGTGAGGGTGCCAGCAGCGTGCAGTCAGCCGCGGCGAACACGTCCTCGCCCAATGCCAGGCTGGCTCGCACGTGCCCACCGTGGAAGACCACCACCACAGCGTCACCACGTCGCTCCAGCCGGTACTCGACCTGGCCGGCCGGCAGGGACGCCACCGCCGTCGGTCTCACAAGATCGGGCATCGACGTGCCTCCAGGCGTGGCGGTGCCGCGGCATTCACGCGCCGACCGGCCTTCCCGGCACACCCACCGGCAGCCTAGCCCGTTGCCCTGCCAACGGCGCACCTCCAACCACACCGATAGCCGGCCGACGATGGCACTGGCGACTGGCTGACTGAACACCCTCAATTCGGCAGATCCGTGTGCGTCCAGCCGTCCGGATCGATACTCCACGCCGTCACGGAGCGTTATGTTCTTCGTGGGGCCGGGTGGGTGGGCTCGGGGGCTCGCGGCTGGCCTGCGTCGGACCAACCGCTGATCCACTGAGAGCCGCCAAGATTGCCGAGACGTACCTCATCGCTGCCTACGGGATCGCGGTGCGGACGGCGCGCCACGTTGTCCGGCGACGAAGTCGAGTGCTTCGGCGCAGAGGCGGCTCCAGTCGGCGATTCGGCTGCTGGGGATGGCGGCCCATTCCCGAAAGGTCCTGCCAGCCGGCGCGAATGCTTCCGCGGCGGCGACGGCGACGAGCTGTTGGACCCTCGGGGCTGGCAGCTTGACGAGGAGGCGGTCGGTCCTGGTGTCGTAGGAGGCGAAGAACGCGCCGTCGATCCGCAGGCAGGGCAGACCCATCATCGTCGACCGCGAGACCCCGGCACGTGCCAGCATGTGCTCGGTCAGACGCGCGAACTCGTTCCGGTCAGCCGGGTCGCCCGGCGGAGGCGTGGCGCTCACCGTCTGGCCAGCTCGTCCGGTGTGGGCACGCGCTGGTTGACGAACGGGTCGGGGCCGGGATCGGCGCCACTGGCGGCGATGGCCAGCCGGGACAGGTAGTGAGCCCAGCCACCGGCGTGCGCGTCGGCCATCGGGCCAGCGAGGCCATGGTGGACCAGACGTAGACGAGTCCCGGCCGGGGTCGCGACGAGGTCGATCTCGACCGTCGTCGACCCGGGCGGGACCTGCACATCCACGCGTTCCCACCCGTAGGTGAACACCACCCGCCGGGGTGGAATGAGCTCGACGACCTGGCCGCTGCACACGTCGCCGTTGGCGTGCCGCCAGCGCACGACCCCGCCCGGCCGAGGGTCGATGTCGGCGTCGTCGGCGAGCCAGCGGACCAGCATCAGTGGGCTGGTGAGAAGGTCGTAGACGAGGGCGACCGGCGCGTCGATCACGATCTCCTTGACGACGAGTCTCATGCGGTCCCCCGCCGCTCGGTCGCCTCGCTGGCCATGGTCTCGGCGACGACCTTCAAAGTGGCGAGGCGGTCGTCCCAGAAGCCGTCGAGGAGGGCACGGACCTCCCACAGCCGGGTGGGATCGAGCCGGTACAGCCGGGTTGTCCTCTCAGCGCGCATCGTGAGCAGGCCGGCCTCGCGCAGGACTTTCAGATGGCGGCTGGCGTCCGGCCCGGACGCCCCGGCCGCCGCGGCCAGTTCGGTGGCCGTGCGTTCGCCACCGAGCACAAGCCGAAGCATCGCCCGGCGGCGGGGATGAGCCAGGGCGCGCAGCGCGGCGTCGAGCTGGCCCTCCTCCGCTGCCGGTTCGAGCCGGCCGGCCTCGGTCATGGCTCGCGACCCATGACGCCGAGCAGCCGGTCCTGCAACGGGGCCTCGACGGGCACCGCGACCGCCGGGCCGATCAGGCCGGCTTCCCGGCCGCGATCAGGCATCACCGGGACGAACATGTCCCAACACGCCTGGACCAGGTCGGGGTCGAGCCGGGCGCCCTGCCCGGTGGCACTGGCCAGGTCCCAGCTGTGGATCAGAACGTCCATGAACGTGCCCGCGAGCGCCTCCGCAACGGTCCACTCGAATCCCAATGGTGACATACAGCGGCGATCCATCGCGCCTGGCCGCGCCACAGCGTCCAACACGGCGGCAAAACCGACCGCGAACTGGCCTGTCGTGGCGGGACCGGCAGGCGGGACGGGCTGATTGCCGGTGGCCGCGCTCAGAAGGTAGCCTGTGCCGCCGACGAGGTGGTCGACCAGATCCTGCACCGTCCACTTCGCGCACGGCGTCGGCCCGATCAGATGTTCCGCGCACACTCCTGCCATGATCGTGGATGCGTGGGCACTCGCCTGCCGGTACAGGTCCACAGCGGAAGTCACTGCCACACTCGCCTCTTTCACATAGTTGTTAATTAACTAGTATCGCAACTATGTCGCTCGCGCAAGCCGGTCGGGCGACGGCGGCGTGAAGGTCGGTGTCGCCGGTCGGTGGCCGGCCGCGGGCCAGAACGGAGCTGGCTGGCCAGTCCGGGCCAGCGGCGCTCGGAGTAGCCGCGTCCGGAGATGGCTCTGTCTGTTACGACGTCGGAGCCCGCCGCGTCGGAGGCTGCGAGGTCGACGCTGGTCGGCCGGCGCGGGGCTCGCCTACATCCTCACCGTGAGACGTGGTCTTTTCGCGGTGTCGCCGGGTTCGTGGTGCCGGGCGGAGAACTGCCAGGCGACGGCGGCGACCGAGGAGGTCCGGACGGCGGAGTCGAGGCGACCCAGGTCGTAGAGCGCGAGGATCTGCGGCCAGTCGGTGGCTTCGGCGGTCGGGGCCTCGTCGTGGAGCGCGGCGGCCGCGGCCTGGATCTGGTAGGCGCCGACCGGGCCGCGGCCGAGGGTGCGGGTGAGGGTGCGGGTGAGCAGTGCCTGGCCTTCGGTGATCGCGGTGCTGTCCCACAGTTCGCGGCGCTGCTCGTCGAGCGGCACGATCAACCCGTCCGGGCTGGTCCGGGCGCCGCGCCGGGCGTCGGTGAGCAGCATCAGCGCGAGCAGGCCGGCGGCCTCGCCCTCCTGGGGCAGCAGCCGGTGCAGCAGACGTGCCAGCCGGATGGCCTCTGCGGTCAGGTCGGCCCGGTTCAGCGCGGGCCCCGAGCTGGCGGTGTAGCCCTCGTTGAACACGAGATACAGCACCTGCAGGACCATGCCGAGCCGCTCGGGCCAGTCCGGCCGTGGCGGCAGCTCGAACCGGGCGCCGGCGCTCCTGATCCGCTCCTTGGCCCGCGTGATCCGCCTGGCCATCGCAGCCTCGGGGACCAGGAACGCCGAGGCGACCTGCGCGGTCGTCAGACCGCCGACCGCGCGCAGCGTGAGCGCCAGCTGCGACGGCGGCGTCAGCGCGGGATGGCAGCACAGGAACAGCAGCACAAGCGTGTCGTCCTGGCCGGACGCCTCGACGTCGGTGGCGTCGGCGTCCCCGGCTGGCTGACGGCCGGCTCGGTCCAGCGCCGCGACGGTCGCCTCACGGCGGCGAACGCCAGCCGCGGCTCCTATTGGACGGTTCGGTCCAGTTGTGGCTAAGGTGGTCGGATGTCGACGGAGCCGACGACCGCGCGTGGGCGGGCGAGTCGCGAGCGGATCGTCGCCCGGGTCGCGGACGTGGTCGCCCAGCATGGCGTGCGGGCGGTGAGCCTGGAGCAGGTGCTCGCGGTGGCCGGGGCGAGCAAGAGCCAGCTTTACCACTACTTCGGTGGCCGGGATCAGCTGATGGAGGCGGCCGTGGGCTACCGGTGTGACCAGGTGCTCGGCGGGCTGACCGAGGCGTTCGCCACGGTGGCGACCCTGGACGAGCTCGAGCGCACGTTGGGTGGATTCGTCGCCCAGTACGAACAGAGCCCGGCGGGCTGCCCGATCGGAACGCTGGCATCCGATGTCGCCGAGCACAACGAGGGGGCCCGGGCGCGGGTGGCGGGCGCGTTCGCCGCCTGGGAGCGGTTGTTCGTCGACGCGTTCGCACGGATGCGCGCGGCGGGAGAGCTGCGGGCGGACGCCTCGCCGGCGGACCTCGGTACCGCGCTGCTGGCGAGTCTCGAGGGCGGGATGCTCCTGAGCCAGACCCGCCGCGACGGGGCGTCGCTGCGGGTCGCGGTGCAGGCCGCACTCGCGTTCGTCCGCACCTTCGCCAGTTGAACTGGACGATTCCGTCCAACAAACTCTGGACGGGATCGTCCAGTCTCGTCTAGCGTCAGACTGGACGGTTTCGTCCAATCTGAAGGTGGCCATGACCGCCCCACCCGCCTCCATCCTCGCCACCCGCCGCGGCATGCTCACGCTGCTGCTGCTGTGCGCGGTCCAGTTCCTCGACCTCGTCGATTCGTCGATCATGAACGTCGCATTGCCGTCGATCCGGCGCGATCTGGGTTTCTCCCAGCAGGGCCTGCAGTGGGTGCTGTCCGGCTACGTCGTGACCTACGGCGGCTTCCTCCTGCTCGGCGGCCGCGCGGCCGACCTCCTCGGCCGGCGACGCATGCTGGTCGCCGGCACGACCCTGTTCGCGGTGTGTTCCCTTGCCGGCGGGCTCGCCGCGAACGCCGGCATGCTGGTCGGCGCCCGGGTGGCCCAGGGCGTCGGCGCCGCGTTGATGGCTCCGGCCGGCCTGTCGATCCTCACCACTACCTTCACCGACGAACGCGACCGCACCCGGGCGCTTGGCGTGTGGGGCGCGATCAGCGGACTGGGCGCCGCCGTCGGCGTGTTCTGCGGCGGGTTGCTCTCGGAAGGACCTGGCTGGCGCTGGGTGCTGTTCGTCAACATCCCGGTCTGCGTTGCCATCGTCGCCGCCGCGTTCCGCCTCGTCCCGGCTGAACGGCGGGCACAGCCGCGCGTCGGCTTCGACGCCGGCGGGGCGATCCTCGTCACCGGCGGGATGCTGCTGGGCATCTACGCGCTGGTGAAGGCGCCCGACACTGGCTGGGGCACCGCGCACACCATCGGCGAGCTGACCACCGCCGCGCTGCTGCTCGCCGCCTTCGCGGTCAACGAAAGCCGCGTCCGCGATCCGCTGTTCCCCTTCGCCATCCTGCGCGTCAAGGGACTCGCGGCCGCCGACGCCACCCAGCTCCTCGCCTTCGCCGGCTTCCTGTCGATGTTCTTCTTCCTGACGCTCTACATGCAGAACGTGCTCGGCTACTCCCCCATCCAGGGCGGCGCGGCCTACCTGCCCGTCACCGCCGGCATCGTCCTCGCCGCCGGCCTCTCGACACAGCTCATGCCCCGGATCGGAACCCGGCCGATCATCGCCGGCGGCGCACTCATCGCCGCCGCCGGGATGTACTACCTGTCCCGGGTTCCCGTGGCCGGCTCCTACCCCACCGACCTGCTCCCCGGCCTGCTGGTCATGTCCGTCGGGCTCGGCGCCGTGTTCGTCACCGTCACCACCGCCGCCAACGCCGGCGTTCCCGCGGACAAAGCCGGACTCGCCGCCGGGCTGCTCAACACCGCCCTACAACTCGGCTCCGCCCTCGGACTGGCCGTCTTCTCCGCACTCGCCACCGCCCACACCCACCACCTGCTCGCCGAACACACCGCCCCAGCCCAGGCACTCACCTCCGGCCTACAGCGCGCGCTGCTCGCCGGCAGCCTCGCCGTCCTCGCCGCCGCCGTCATCGCCCTGCGCGCACCCAACATCAGAACCCAGACCTCGCGGCCCGACCCAGCGACCGAGACCGGCACACCGCGCTTCGTCACCCCCGTGGCCGAACCGGCCGAATGAGCCGCACTGAGCTCGGCTCCGCCACCCCCGTCCACGCCGGCGAACAGGACCACTCATGACCATGACCGCTGCCACCGCGCCCACGACCCAGACCTACCACCTCTTCATCCGCGCCACCCCCGCACAGATCTGGGACGCGATCACCGACCCCGACCTCAGCTCCGGCTACCTCTTCGGCGCCCTCGTCGAGACCACCGGCGAGATCGGCACACCGTTCCGCTACCACTCACCCGACCGCACCGCCCTCTGGGGCGACGAAACAGTCCTGGACGCCGACCGACCGCACCGCCTGGTCGTCAGCTACCGCGCCCTCTACAACCCCGACCTCGCCGCCGAACCACCCAGCCGGGTCACCTGGAACATCACTCCCGGCGACGACCAGATCAGCCTGCTCACCATCGTCCACGACCACCTCGAGAACGCACCCAAAACCGCCGCGCGCGTCGCGGACACCGGCTGGATGCGCGTCCTGTCCGGCCTCAAGACCCTCCTCGAAACCGGCCAGCCACTCAACGCCAGCTGACGCACAAAGCCCCCATCGACGATCTCCACGACGGCGGCCCTGATCCCGCCGCCGGGCGAATCCGACAGGACGCGGCGGACTTCCCGGCATCCGTACAACGCCCGGCATTCAGGTAGCACCCGCCACCGCCCTGTGGGACATCATCAACTGGGCCGACGTCGTCACCCGCTACACCGCCGCCCGACCGCCTGATCCTCCGCTTCGACGAGGCCATGCCCCTACCGCTCGGCGGTTGCGGATGAACCTCGCCGTCGGCACTGGGCGGGACGCCACCCGCCGCGGAGGTCTAGGTCTGCGACCAGGATGATCGTGGGGACTCGCCGTACGCTACGTCCGCCAGTGGCGGGGTCGGGATTCGTCGGGTACCGGCCGGCGACGGTGAACAGCTCGCGGGTGAAGGGTGCCAGGCCGCCGCTGTCCGTCGGCCGGATCAGCGGCACCGTCGTGGTCTCGCGCAGCTCGATCGGCCTGGCCAGCGTCGAGCCCACCGACGTCACGCGGCACCACCTGCGCCTTCTACCCGATCACTATCGCCAGGGCTGCTAGAGTCGCTGGTGGAGTGCCGGGAAGCCTGGTCGGCGAACAAGGGATAAGTCTCTTTGTCGATCGGGGGTCGCTGCTGTGGTGCTCGTGGCGGTCTTCGGGGTTGCGCTGCTCGTCGCGGTGTTGCTGTCGGGTCTGGCGGCGCGTTCGGTGCTGTCGACCTCCTTTCTTTTTCTTCTCGGTGGCGCGCTGGTCGGTGACGGCTTCCTGGGTCTCGTGCACATCACCGCCGGCAGTGAGATCGTCGGTGTGACGGCCGATCTCGCGCTGTTCGTCGTGCTGTTCACCGACGGTATGCATGTCTCGTTCCCGGCCCTGCGCGGGGCGTGGTGGAACCCGGCCCGGGCGCTGGGTCTGGGTATGCCGCTGGCCTTCGCGGGCATGGCGGTCGTGACGCACCTCCTCGTGGGTCTGGACTGGACGACGTCCTTCCTGGTCGGAGCGGTGCTGGCGCCGACCGACCCGGTGTTCGCCTCCGCGATCGTGGGACGCCGCGAGGTACCGGCCCGGCTACGGCAGCTGCTGAACGTCGAGAGCGGCGTGAACGACGGGCTCGCGCTGCCGGTCGTGCTGCTGCTGATCGCGGCCGCGGGTCCGACGTCCGGGACGGCCGAGGAGTCGTTGTCGACGATCGCGCTGGAGCTGGTAGGCGGACTGGCACTGGGCGTCGCGCTGCCGGTGGTCGTCGCCTGGCTGGTGCGTTTCCGGCTGCTGGGCGCGGAGCCGAAGCTCCAGCCGCTGCTGCCGCTGGCGGTGGGGGTGATTCTGTACGCCACCTGCCATCTCACGCACGCCAACCCCTACCTGGCCGCGTTCTCCGCGGGCGCGGTGCTCGCATCGGTATCACCCGACTCGAAGCATGCGTTCGAGCCGTTGGGGGAGGCATTCGCGGAGCTGAGCAAGTTCGCGGCGCTGTTGGTGTTCGGGTCGCTGCTGACCCCGAGTCTGTTCGGCGACCTTCCGCTCGGCGGGTACGTGGCGGTGGTGCTGGCGATCGTGCTGATACGCCCCGCCTCGCTGCTCCTCTCGCTGGCCGGCAGTCGCTTCAGCCGGCGGGAGAAGCTGACCGCGGCCTGGTTCGGGCCGAAGGGCTTCGCGTCGGTCGTCTACGGACTGCTGGTGCTCGAATCCGGAATTCCGCAGGGCCACCAGGCCTACACGCTGATCGCGGTCTGCATCGCGGTCTCCATCGTGGCGCACAGCAGCACGGACGTTCCGATCGCCCGCATGTTCGACGTCGAGGACCTCGTCGGCATCCCGGACGACGAGCACGGGAAGGACCCATCCGCGATGGCTTCAGCTGCCCTTTCCGACACCGAACGCCCGGACGGCGACAACCTCAGGAACGGGGTCCCGCACCCGGTGGCAGCCGTTCGAGGCGAGGAGACCGACAATGCGAGCACGTGACCTGGCCGTCCCCTACACCTCGGTGACGCTGGACAGCGATGCCCTGGACGCTGCTCGCCTGTTGGCCGAGCAGCGGCTGCCCGGGCTGCTGGTGCTGGACGACGACGGCGTGCCATACGCGGTGCTGCCCGCCTCCCGGCTGGTCAAGATGCTCGTACCCCTGTATGTCATCGAGGACCCGACGCTTGCCGCCGTCGTCGACGAGCGGCACGCCGACCGGCTGTGCCAGGCCCTGTCCGGACGCTCGGTGCGCGACTGCCTGCCGAAGGACCGGCACACTCCCCCGATCGCGGCCCCGGACGACACGGCGCTCGAGGTCGCGGCCCTCATGGCCCGAGAAGCCAGCCCGCTCGTCGCGGTCGTCGAACGGGACGCGGCCGGCTCCCGCACCCTCGGCGTGATCACCGCTGCGCATCTGCTGGACCGCCTTCTCGAGGCTCGATGAGCGACTGGCACAGCTGGGCGGCCATCGCCGTCTTCGTCATCACCTATGTACTGATCATCAGTGAGCGCGTCCACCGCACGGCCGCCGCACTGGGCGGCGCGGCCGGCATGCTCGCGATCACCGCGACCGACGACAAGGCCGCCTTCTACGACGAGCACACGGGCATCGACTGGAACGTCATCTTCCTGCTCCTGGGCATGATGATCATCGTCGGGGTGCTGCGACAGACGGGCGTCTTCGAGTACCTGGCCATCTGGTCGGTCAAACGCGCCCGCGGCAGACCGTTCCGGGTGATGGCCATGCTGGTGGTGATCACGGCGGTCGCCTCGGCGCTGCTGGACAACGTCACCACCGTGCTCCTCGTCGCCCCGGTGACCCTGCTGGTGTGTGAACGCCTCGCGCTGCGCGCGGCACCGTTTCTCATCGCCGAGGTGCTGGCCTCCAACATCGGCGGCACCGCCACCCTCGTCGGCGACCCTCCCAACATCATCATCGCCAGCCGCGCCGGCCTGACGTTCAACGACTTCCTCGTCCACACGCTCCCGATCGCCGCCGTTCTCACCGCCGTCCTGGTCGGCCTGTGCCGGATCATGTTCCGCGGCGAGTTCGTGTACGACGAGAACCTCACGGGCGAAATCATGGAACTGGAGGAGCGCGAGGCCATCCGCAACCCGAGGCTCCTCATCGAGGGCCTCGCGGTGCTCGCCCTCGTCGTCGCGGGATTCGTCCTGCACCCAGTGCTGCACTTCGCCCCCAGCGTGGTCGCCCTCCTCGGCGCCGGACTGCTCATCGCGATCTCCAAAGTCGATACCCGGCAGGTACTGAACGAGGTCGAATGGCCCACACTTGCCTTCTTCGCCGGCCTCTTCATCATGGTCGGCGCCCTGATCGAGACCGGGGTCATCGGCGAGCTCTCCACGTCGCTCGCCGACGCCACCGGCGGGCGCGAGCTCGGCGCGACAATGCTGCTGCTGTTCGGGTCCGCGGTCCTGTCCGCCGTCGTCGACAACATTCCCTACGTCGCCACCATGGCACCGATCACCGCCGACCTGGTGAAGGACATGGGCGGCGGCGCCGACGGACACCACGTCCTGTGGTGGGCCCTCGCCCTCGGCGCCGACCTCGGCGGCAACGCCACCGCCATCGGCGCCTCCGCCAACGTCGTCGTCCTCGGCATCGCCGAACGCAACCGCCAGCCCATCTCGTTCTGGCAGTTCACCAAATACGGCCTCGTCGTCACCGCCGTCACCATCACCCTGTCCGCCGGGTACCTGTGGCTGCGCTACTTCGCGCTCGCCGGCTGAGGACATCCGCCGGCCTGGCAAGCCGGCCGTACCGCGCTGACCAGTTCACCGCCTCCGACCGGGTCTGGCTGAAGTTCCCGCGGGCGTGCCTGGCCTGCTCGTCGGACCGACCGACCAGGAGAGTCCGCCGGCGCTGTCGTTCCTACACACGGTCACATGATCGATGGCAACCCCGTTCACGACCCGCCTACATATCTTGCCAAGCATATAACCATCAGAGTATATTCCAGGCGTGGAGACAGTGTTCGCGATCATCGCGGAGCCCAGCCGGCGGCGCATCCTCGACGCGCTGCGGACCGGCGAGCAGTCGGTCGGGGACCTTGTCGCCACGCTGGGCATGAGCCAGCCCGCGACGTCGAAACAGCTGCGGGTCCTGCGCGACGCCGGCCTCGTATCCAGCCGGATCGACGCGCAGCGCCGGGTCTACCGGATCGAGCCGGCGCCCCTGCGCGCCCTCGACGACTGGCTCGCCCCCTACCGCGCCCTGTGGGCCGACAGCCTCGACGCCCTCGAACGCCACCTGGACGAGACGGCGCGGGCCGAGAACCAGGGCGACCAGCACCGGGGCACCACGGAGCACCGAGACACCACGGCCGACGGCCACTGAGAACACCAGGAGGACCGCATGGCGGCGACCACCGAACGGCTGGGAACGCTCGAACGCGTCGGGGACCGCGCCCGGCTCCGCTACGAGCGACTGCTGCGCCATCCCCGCGAGCGGGTATGGCGCGCCCTGACCGACCCGCGGGACCTGCGAGCATGGTTCCCCACCGGCATCGTCGGCGACCGGGCCGCCGGCGCCGCGCTGACGTTCCCGTTCCCCGACCAGGACCTTCCCGCGATGACCGGTGAGATGCTGCGGTTCGAGCCGCCGGCGGTACTGGAGCTGCGCTGGGGGCCGGACGACATCCTGCGCTTCGAGCTCGCCACCGCCGCCGACGACGACGGGGGCACCGGCTGGTGCGCACTGACACTCGTCGCCGAGTTCACCCCGCTGGGCAAGGCCGCCCGGGACGGCGCCGGCTGGCACGAGTGCCTCGACCTGCTCGCCACCCACCTCGCCGGCGGCGAGCCCTGGGCACCGGGCCAGCGCTGGGCCCCCATCGCCGCCCGCTACCGCGCCGCGTTCGGCCCCGAGGCCTCCGAGCTCGGACCGCCCGACGGCTGGAAGGAACCCACCGACCCGCGCTGACGCCGCGCCCTCCAGAAAGCGCCTGCCGTCACCCGCGCAGCGGGTCGCGGGCGAAGGCGGCCATGCCCTCGTCGCCGTCCTCGCCGGCCGGCTGGAATGGCTCGCCGTGGCCGCGGCCGCCTACCCCCTGTACATCTCCCTGTTCACCGACCTGCCCGGCGACGCCTGGACGCTACGCATCAGCTCGTACGCCCTCGCCGCGGCCATCGTGCTCACGGCCGCGCTCACCCGGTCGGCCCGGTGCCGAACCCGACGAGACCGGCATGTGCCCGGCGGCCCCGCCGGTCAGCTGGCGACCGGAACCTCCGTCGTCCGCTCCGCCGTGTCCGGGGCCTCGACCGCGAGGCGAGGCAGGCCACGGGTGAGCCAGCCCGGCAGCCACCAGGTCGCGCGGCCCAGGAGGGTCAGCGTCGCGGGTAGCAGCACCATCCGGATGACCACGGCGTCGAGGAAGATCGCGCTGGCCAGGCCGATGCCGAAGAGCTGCAGGACATGGCCCCCGCTGAGCGCGAACGAGGCGAAGACCGTCACCATGATCGCCGCGGCGGCCGTGATCACCCGGCCGGTGCTGGCGAGGCCGCGGCGGATCGCGGCCGCGGTGTCGCCGTCGCGCGACCACTCCTCCTGGATCCGGGCGACGAGGAACACCTCGTAGTCCATCGAGAGCCCGAAGACGATGGCGAACAGGATGATCGGCATGAACGGCTCGACGACCGACTGCTGGACGTTCAGGGGGCCGGCGAACCACCCTCGCTCGAAGATCGCCTGAAGGATGCCGAGACAGGCGCCGATGGAGAGCAGGTTCATGACCGCGCCCTGCAGCGGGATCAGCAGGGAGCGGAAGACGAGCAGGAGCAGAAGCGCCGCCACGCCGATGACCAGGCCGACGAAGAGCGGCATCTTGCTGGACAGCCGCTGGGTAAAGTCCACGGAGGCCGCCGTGTAGCCGCCTACGTGGGCCTGGGCTGGGGTGGCCCCGAGAGCGGCCGGGATGACGTCGCCGCGCAGTTCGCCCACCAGGTCCTTGGTCTGCTCGCTCGAGGGCGCTGACGCCGGCGTGACGGTGATGACGGCGGTGTCGCGCGCCGGGTTGATCCGGGCCGGCCCGACGGCGGCGACACCCGGCACATCCGCCAGGCGCGCGCCCAGCCTGTCGGTGACGGTGCTGACATCCGCTCCGGGCAGGGTCACGGCGACGACCAGGGGCCCGTTGAAACCGACGCCGAACGCCGCACTGAGCTGGTCGTACGCCTTGCGGGTCGTGCTCGACGCGGCGTCGGTGCTCGCGCCGCTGAAGGCGAGCCGAAGGTCGAGCGCGGGGCCGGCCAGCGCCACCAGCGCGGCGACCGCCGCCAGCGCGGCCACGGCCGGGCGCCGCTGGATGCCGCGCACCCATCGACCGGCGAGGGTCTCGCCGCCTTCCGCGGGCACGGCGCCGCCCTTGCGCCCCAGTGGCACGGCGCCGCTCCTGCGCCGCGGGAACACGGCTCGGCGCTTGCGGCGCGCGACGCGCGGCCCGACGTACGAGAGCAGCGCGGGCAGGAGGGAGACCGCGCCGGCCAGGACGAACAGGACGCTCAGCGATGCCGCGACCGCGACCCCGGACAGCAGGTTGATGCCGACGGCGTACAGACCGCTCAGCGCGATGACGACCGTCAGGCCGGCGAAGACGACGGACCGGCCGGCGGTGTCCATGGCGACCTCGATCGCGTCCTGGTTGTCGCCGCCGTTGCGCCGGTACGTCTCCCGGAAGCGCGTTACCACGAGCAGGGCGTAGTCGACACCGACGCCGAGCCCGATCATCATCGCGATCTGCTCGGCGAAGTCTGGCACCGTCAGGACGCGGGAGGCCGCCGCGATGAGCCCGGAACTGACCCCGAGCCCGACCAGCGCCGTGGCGATCGGCAGACTCGTCGCCGCCAGCGAGCCGAACGTCAGGAACAAGATGACCATCGCGGCCAGCACGCCGATCGCGGTGGCGGGGCCGACCGACGGACGGTTAAGCTGCTCGATCGCGGCGCCGCCCACCTCGACGTCGAGCTGGGGCGACCGGATCTCCCGCGCGCGGTCGACGACCCGTTGGATCGCCTCGTGCGGGATCGCCTCGGCGACGTCGTCGAACACCACCGTGGCATAGGCCGTTCGCCGGTCCTTCGAGATCGCGAGCGAGCCGTCCGCGCCCTCGTAAGGCGAGATCACCGACGCTACGTGGGGCAGCCCCGCGACCCGTTCCAACATCGGCGCGACGGCGGCGTGCACGGCGGCGTCGGTGACGGCGCCCTCGTCCGCGGTGAGGACGATCTGGTCGACGTCCCCGGCCTCGGCCGGCAGGTTCCTGGCAAGCAGATCCGTCGCGCGCTGTGAGTCGCTGCCCGGCAGCGAGAGCGCGTTGTCGAACCGCGTGCCGGCGGCGGCCGAGATCCCGAAGCCCGCCACGAGGAGTACGAGCCACCCGGCCACGATCATGCGGCGATGCGACGTCGACCACCGGGCGACGCGTCCGAACAGCCCGCGGCGGGCGGGCCCTGGCCGCCCGAGCGGATCTTCCTCGACGGACGAGGACACGCGTGCTTCTCCTTGGTTCGTGGGTGACGTGGAGCGTCCGAGCGTTGTCACTAACTTGAACCTTTCTGTACAAGATAGGACTCAGACGGATGCGCCTGAATCCGGACGGCGGGCTAAGCCGCGGGCGGCGACGGCTTCGGGGCAGAGCGAGACGCCCGTGGCGGCGGCGGGTTGCCCCGCGCGAGTCAGTGCATGGGCCGGGCGTCCGTCGGGAGTCGCCGGGCCCGCGGCACGACCAGAGCCGCGGCGAGCCCGCTGGCGAGTGCCGCGGCCGCGCCGACCGTGAACGCACCGGAGAAGGCGTCCGCCGCCGGGCGCGCCACGACGAGGGCGGTGCCGGCGACGCTCGAGAGCACCGCGACCCCGGCGGCCCCGCCGAGCTCGTGGAAGGTGTTGACGATCGCGGAGCGCAGGCCCGCCTCGGCCGGTTCCGCGTCGCCGAGCGAGGCGGTGAACGCGGTCACGAAGATCGCGCCGATGCCGAGCGCCGCGACGGTGAGCCCGGCCACGAGGAAACCGGCGCCGCCGAACAGCGCGGGCAGCCCGTAGCCGACCGCCGCGAGCGCGAAGCCCACGACCGCGACGATCCGTGCGTCGAGCCGGGTGAGGAGCTGCCCCGCCGTGTGGGCGCCGGCCACGGTGGCGACTGCCGCGGGCAGGAAACAGAGGCCCGTCCGTAGCGCCCCGTAGCCGTGCCCGTGCTGCAGCGCGAAGGAGCCGAGGAAGAAGCCGCCGACGAGGAGCCCGGTGGCGGTCAGCATGAGCACCATGCCGGCGACGACCGGGCGGCGTCGCAGCAGCTCGACGCGCAGCAGCGGGCGCGCCGTCACCCGCTCGACCAGCACGAACGCGGTCCAGAGCACGAGCGCGGCGAGCAGGGGGAGCAGGCAGCGCGCCGACGTCCAGCCGTGGTCGCCCGCGCTGATCAGCCCGTAGATCGCGGCGCCCGTCCCGGCGGTCACGAGCGCGGCGCCGGGCGCATCGAGGCCCCGAACGTCGAGGCCCGAGCCGCCGTCGCCCGGGCTGTCGACGCCCGGGCTGTCGAGGCCCGGGCTGTCGAGGCCGCGGCCGGAGCCGTCGTCCGCCGCGCCCGGAGCCGTCGTCACCAGGGGGATCGCGACCAGCAGCGCGGCTCCGATCGGGACGTTGATGCCGAACACCCAGCGCCACCCCGCCGAGGCGGTGAGGACGCCGCCGAGCACGACTCCGAGCGCGGACCCGATGCCCGCCAGCCCCGACCAGACCGCCAGCGCCCGCTGGCGCGCCGGGCCGCGGAAGACGGCCAGCGCGGTCGCCAGCGCCGCCGGCGACAGCACCGCGGCCGCCGCGCCCTGCAGCGCCCGGCCCACGAGCAGCGCCGCGGCCGACTGAGCTGTCCCCGTCAGTGCCGACGACGCGGTGAACAACACGAGCCCCACCAGGGCGAGCCGGCGCGCGCCGAACCGGTCGGCGAGGCGGCCGCCGGCGAGCATCAGGCCGCCGAAGAACAGCGTGTAGACCGTCATCACCCAGGCGACGGCGCCGCGGGAGAGCCGCAGGCCGGCGCCGATGTCTGGCAGCGCGACGTTCACCACCGTCACATCCAGCACCAGCATCAGCTGGGCCGTCGCGAGCAGCCCCAGCACCAGCCAGCGCCGCGGCGCGACGACACCGGGTGTCGCCGCGGGCGAGTCCACGGCCGTCATCCCAACCTCCGCTACCTTGAACAGAAATGTACGGGTACCGGGAACGCTACCATGGAACTCGTACATGCCAGTACAGGTTTACGGGCGACGACCGGGAGGCTCGGTGCGGGAGCGGTCAGTGCGGGAGCGGTCAGTGCGGGTGGAGTCGGTGCCGGACCACTCCACGGCGGCCGCGAGCACCGGCTCGGCCAGGCCGCGCGCACAGCGGGCCGACGCGCGCCGCAACGTCGAGGCGATCCTCGACGCGGCCACACAGTGCCTGCGGCGCGACGCCGACGTCAGCGTCGCGGACATCGCCACCGCGGCCGGCGTCGGGCGGATCACCCTCTACGGCCACTTCAAGACCCGGGCCGAGCTGGTCGACGCCGTCCTGGTCCGGACGATCGAGTCGGCCCACGCGACGCTGGACAGCGTCGACCTCGCCGACGACCCCGCCCAGGCGCTCGCCAGCCTGGTGACGTCGTCCTGGCGGATCGTCGAGCAGTTCCGCGGCGTGCTGCACGCGGCGCAGCGCGAGCTGCCGCCGGAACGGATCAGGGACGTGCACGACCGGGTCCTGGACCCCGTCGCTGCCCTGATCGAGCACGGGCGCCAGGCCGGCGTGTTCCGCGACGACCTGCCCACGTCCTGGCTGGTGACGGTCGCGATGAGCCTCATGCACGCGGCCGCCGAGGACGTCGACAACGGCCGCCTGGAGGCGGCCGACGCGGCGTCCTACCTGGTCACGACCCTGCTGGCCGCCTTCACCGCCCCGGCCCGCCCCGGCCCGCCCCGGCCCGAGCGATCGCCCCGGTCCTCCCGGTAGCGGGTACCGCGACTTCCGCGTCGGGCCGTCTTCTCGCGCCTTAGCGCGAGCAGGCGGCCAGCGACGGCTAAGACCGGGCCCAACGGGACGAGCACCGGGCGGGCGGATGGGGTCGGGGTGCGGCCACCGCGGCTACTGATCGGACAGGTCGATCCCGATATTCCCGGCCGCGGGTGTCGAGAGCGCGACGCGGGGCGGTGGCGTCCGAGAGGCCGCCTCCTTCCACCAGAAGGCGGAACAGCGAAACCAGAGGTATCACGAGTAAGAAGTGCCAGCCGAGCGGGATGACGGCGATCGATAACCCGCCGGCCGCCGTCCTACCCGAACCGGGCTACCGCCCGACGCACGAGAACTTAAGCGCCGGTGAGCCGCCCTTGGACACCGGTACCGCGCTCACCCCCTCGTCGTACCCGTACGGTCGTGTGCTGTCGAGCCGATTGCGGGTGTGAAGGTGGCCCCGCGCCGCGCCTCGGCCAACGGATCCGCCACCTCGCCCATCGCTCCTCGGCCGGACGCCGTCACCCACAACGCGACCGACCTGCGTGCCCCATGACACCGGCTCGCGCTCCGCCACCCACGACCTACTATGCAACGTAGTCGACGCGGCTTCGACGGCTGGTCGAACCTGGACGCTGCGACGAGATCCACCGGATAGGGGGCTTCTTGTGAATCCCATCCATCGCATCTACTGCCGTTCCAGGCGGTGGGCGTGCCACCTCACCGACCTGTTGCCATGGGCTACTGCCGATGTGCGGCTCACGGGCCAACGCGTGCTCGAACTGGGCAGCGGACCAGGACAGACGACGAACTGGCTGTTGCCACGTGCCGGGTCACTCACCGCAGTCGAGTACGACACGGCGGATGCGAGCGCATTGGCGGCGCGCCTCCCCAACGTGGAGGTCCTACACGCGGACGCCACCGACCTCCCGTGCCCCGACGAGTCGTTCGACGTGGTGGTCTGCTTCACCATGCTTCATCATGTGGCGACCACGCCCTTGCAGAACCGGCTCTTCGCCGAGGCTCGGCGTGTGCTTCGGCCGGGAGGTATTTTCGCCGGCTCCGATAGCCGGTGGGGCCCGCTGTTCGCGGTAGCGCACATCGGTGACACCATGCATCTGGTCAACCCACGCACCTTAGCTCCTCGCCTGGTGACCGCTGGTTTCACGGAACCGCGGATAGACACGCGTTGGAGAACTTTCCGCTTTCGCGCCATCGCCCCGTCGTGATCTGCGGGCCGCGGCGCGGATTGCCCGCCCTCCGACGAACTGGAGGGCCAGCGTCGGAGCGGCAACGGTGATCACGTTCGACGAGCGCGGCGACGGCGACCACCGCCAGCGCGGGAACCCGCACAGCGGCCAGGGTCGCCGGGGCGCCGAGCACGGACGGGAACGGCCGGTCGAGGGGCTCTACGCGGAAACTCCGAACAGATCGACGAGCAGGGCGGCAGCGGTCTCGGGGGCGCGGACGGTCAGGACCAGCGCAAGGTGAAGAGTGAAGGCAAGGAGCGTTGCACGCTACGGCCCCGCGCCGGGTCGAGGCCGACCACGACCCTGATCTCCCACACACCGGGAGACCGCTCACGCAGCGACCCTCTGCCGCGGGGTGCGCGCTGCCTGTCATCCCTATAAAGCGTCGCCATCCCTACAGCTATAGGGATGGCTACCGTTCCCGCAGGTCACACATGGTTTCCGGCTGCCTGTGTGCCCACATGCTGCGGAAGCCGGGTCGAGGTCGTCGGCGATGTCCTGGTCGTCGAGCGGTGTGGCGTGGGAGTAGTGGCGCAGGGTGGTGGCGGGGTTGCGGTGGCCGAGGCGGGCCTGGGCTTTACTCGACATCCTCGCCTGGGGTGATCGGGATCAGGATGTTGTCGGAGGACACGGTGAAGCTGGTGTTCTCAAAGTTGTTCGCCGTGCACGTCACGGCGCTCTGGGAGACCGTGTAGGTGGCGCCGCCCAGGTCGATGATGTCACCGGAGCGGGCCTGGTAGGGGTGCGCGGACAACTCCCACGGCTGTTCACCAGCGCACGTGGTGGTGGTCGGGTGGAAGCCGAAGTCCAGGTGCACGGTGAACCACGTCATGCCGACGCAAGGGTCGTGGGCGGTGGGGCCGGTGTAGTTCTTGACGAAGCAGGTGGTGCTCTGAGTCGTCGGGTCGGTGTCCCGGATCGGCACGTGCCGGGTTTTCTCCGCCTGGACCTCTGAGTTGTCACAGTCGATGTTCCCGTCCGAGGTGATGAACTCAGTGTCGTGCACCTTGGGGCGGTTGTTGACCACCTGCAGCCGGGCGAAGAATGATTCTCTACCGAGGGTGGCCCACTGCACGGCCTCGCGTGCCGTTCTGCCGAGCTCAGGGATCGACCTGTAGCGAGCCAGAACTCGATTTGGCGGTGTAGCCTGCGGCTTCGCTGTCGGGTTGGGCGGCGCGACGGCGCTCGTTGATCGCGCCTCCCAGGATCTTGCGGCGGTGGATCGGGCCTGCGCTGGCGCCGGACCGCGAGAACGAGCCTCGTCACGGCCGGGGGCGGCGCGCCCTGGCTTCCGCGCCGAGCTGGCCGCCCGGACGCTCACCCGGGAAGGGCGGGGCGCGGGCGGTGCCGGCGCAGCGGCGGCGGCCGGAGAGCCTGGGTCGCGTCCGGAGCGAGATCCCCCGTTCGCGCGCGCGCCCACGCAACCAGCCCGACGACGTCGATACCATGCGGCGCGGCGGCCGCGTACGGGGCGATGGCATCAGCCGACCGCGACAGCAGCGCCACCGCGCTCCTAGCGTTGCCGCGCGCCGCGTGGGTGAGGCCGACCGCGAACTGAGCCAATCCCCGCCACAATGCGCGCTCGTCGGGTGGCGCGGTCTTCCAGGTGTTTTCCAGGACCTCGTGGGCGTGGAACGGCATCCCCGCATCGAGCAGCCGCTGCGCCGCCGTCAAGGCCTCATCCGGCGAGTACCCCACGACTTCGGACTGCCACACGACCCCCTCGGCGCCGCGTGGCAGCGGCCTGCCCAGCTTGTCGCGCGGCCGCGCGTTCCGCGCCCGGCCGCCGTCGTCGCGATCTCGTTCAGGCCCTGGTACGGAGCGCGTCATCGCGCGCGACCCGTCGAGTCCTCCAGCAAACGCACACCCACCATGCTCGCAGACGTCGCGGGGGAACCCCTACGACGACGTGTACCGTGCGTGCGCGGTCGTCGATGCGGTTCTGGCTTACCCGCACCAGCCGCGCCTTCTTGGCCCAGGCGAAGACCAGGCTCGGGTGCGGTAGCCGCCGACTCGAACCCCCATAACCGGCACCCCGCGAGTTCAACGTCAGTAAGGAGCTTGCCGTTGCCGACGAGGTAGGTGGCGACGCCGTGGCGGAGCCGGTGTAGCGCGGCCCGTTCGACGCCGGCGGCTCGGCCGAGGCGGCGGAACCGGTGCGAGAGCGCGTCCGCGGTGATGAAGGTGCTGCGGTCGGGTGACGCTGTGAAGATCCAGTCGGCGTTCGGGGTGCCGGCGCGTGCGGTCCAGGTCTCGAAATGCCTGTTGATCATGTCGTTGGTGGTCTGGCCGAGGGTGAGACGGCGGGTGCGTTTCGACTTCGTCGGGCCGAGCTCCCCCGCGGACAGCCCTCGCCCGATGGTCAGAATGCGGCCGTCGAGATCGCCGCGGCGCAGGCAGGCCAGTTCTCCTCGTCGGGCGCCGGAGTCGGCCGCGACCCTGACCAGCAGCGGCCAGGGCCTCGGCGGTCCGCCACGCCACCGGGGCCTGCCTCGCTTCCCCGATTCCCCGCGACCGGGCGGCGCGCACCGCGCGGACGGCGTCGCCGCCGATGGACTTCACCGCGGCGTAGACGTCGTCCACGAGCGAAACCGACCCGTCGTCCGACACCGACCAGAGCATTCCGACGACGTGGCGGTATCCGGCGAGCTGGAACGCCAAGGTGAGATGGATCGCCTCGTCCAGCAGAGCCGGCCCCGTTCGCGCTGTGGAGCAGGCGGACAGGTACATGCATCCACAACGGCCTGAAGATCTTGCGACGGTCGTGACGTCGCGGCGCACTGAGCCCGACGGCTTCCGCCACCCTCAAGGAGCATGGCCAGGCTCATGGGAGCAATGGCTGCCAGCCGTGGTCGAACAGACAGACGACCTGCCCCGACGCGACGAACTCACGAGCTACCACGGCAAGCGCTCACCTTCGAGCAGCGGCATCTACGTGTTCGGCGCCGTGCGCGCCGGTGCCTCGGGCTTCCTGTTGAAGCGCACCCGCCCCGAGGAGCTCATCGCCGCGGTGCATACCATCGCGGCCGGCGACGCGCTGCTGTCGCCGTCGGTGACCCGGCGGGTGATCGACAGGATGGCCCGGCACCCCGTCCCGGAGCTGGTTGGGACGCGGGAGCTCGCCGAGCTCACCCGCCGCGAACGCGAGGTCCTCGAGCTGATGGCGCAGGGTCTGTCCAACCGCGAGATCGCGAACCGGCTGGTGGTCGAGGAGTCCACCGTCCGCACCCACGCCAAGCGGCTCCTGGCCAAGCTCGGCCTCCGCGACCGAATCCAGGCAGTGATCTTCGCCTATGAGACCGGAATCAACCAGCCCGGCGGCACGATGGCGCCCTGACCGGTCGATCGTGTCTCGCCACCGCCGTCGAACGCGCAGGCCGGCGTGGCCCAGCAGACGGGCAGAAGCTGGCCGACCGCATCAAGATGGCCCTGTCGAGGTCGCGGCGATCAATGTTCGGTTGCGTGCTCGTGCCAGGCTGCGAGATCAGCGCGCGGAGCGTGTGCCGCGACGTCCGCGGCGATGGCGGCCGGGGGACAGTGGGTCGCGTCGTCGACGAGGGCTGGCACCGTCGGCACGGCGACCGGCAGGAGTAGCAGTGCGGCGGCGCCGGCGGCGGCGAGGTAGCGCGCGGCCAGGCTGAGGGGACGGCTGGGGGCGAGCAGACGGCGCACTCGTTCGGCGGCACCGACGCCGGCCATCCCGAGCGCGGGCGCGGGTACCTGGCCGGCGACCAGGTCGAGCAGGGCGCGGGCGACGGTACGTGGGGTGGTGCGGCGGGCGGCGCTGTCGTCGGCGGCCATCTCGACCAGGCGGCGTACCTCGTCGTCGGCGGCGGTGAACAGGGGCAGTCTGGGGAAGGCCCGGGCGAGTACCGCGGTGATGGTGGTGATCAGGTAGTGGTGGCCGCGCAGGTGGGCGTGCTCGTGGGCGATCACGGCGTCCAGCATCGGCGGGTCGAGCAGCGCGAGGGCGCCCTCGGAGACGACGACCATGCGACGCCGCGTGGGCAGGCAGTAGACAGCCGGGACGGGATGCTCGACGACGAGGATGTCGTCGCGGGTGGGGTGGCGACGGCCGAGTATCCGCAGCGCGGCGGCGTGCCGGCGCCGCAACCGCCGCTGCGGCCATGCGACGGTCGCCGTTGCGTACAGGATGCGCACCGCGATCACCGCCAGGACACCGACTCCGGCTGCGTCCATGGCCAGCGACAAGGCGGTGCGGGAGACGTGGTGCAGCGAGATGCCGCACGCCATGGCCAGCGAGATGATCGCGTGGCCGACGGTCAGCAGTGGCACGACCAGCAGGGCGCCGACGAGGCAGACCGCGGCGACCGCGGACAGGCATGCGGCGATCCAGACGCCGATGCCCAGCCTCGGTGCCCTGCGGGTCCAGCCGGCGGCGCGCAGCAGCCGCGGCGCGAGGAACAGCATGATCAGGATGTAGCCGGTCAGCAGCGGGGCCGCCACGTCAGTCGGTGCCCTTCTCCTGGGCCCGCCAGCGCAGCGCGTCGCCCAGCGCCTCGGCCTCGGCGGCGTCCATCGACCGGACGAAGTGCAGCAGCGCCATCCCGCGGTTGTCGGTGCCGGACAGCACCTCGTTCAGCTGCCGGGCGGTGTACTCGCTGCGCGTGAGCGTCGTGGCGTAGACGTACCCGCGGCCGACCCGCTCCCGGGTGAGCCAGCCCTTCTGGAAGAGCCGGTCCATCACCGTCATGACCGTGGTGTAGGCGATGGGACGAGCCTGCTGCAGCTCCTCCAGGATGTCGCGCACGGTGGCCGGTTCCACGCGTGCCCACATCCGGTCCATCACCTCGGCCTCGAGGTCGCCGAACAGCTCCATTCCGCCTCCATCACCCGCCCGCCCATGCGGAGTGCGCCGTCGCGCATCTCCGGACGTTGCGATGGTGTCACGGCTCGGCGGCCATCTACCGGGCAGATCGGCGGCTATCAGGGAACACATTCGACGAAACCACTGAGGCACGTCGGACCGACGCGGTCGGCCGGCCTGGCGGTTCTGGGCGGTTTGCTACTGCCGCTGGCCCGCGGCCACGGCCCCGACGAGGAAGACCACCGCCGCGGCCGGGTAGCCGGCGACCAGGTCGACCAGCCCCGACGGCTGGCCGCCGAACGTCTCCAGGTGCGCCAGCCAGTGAACCAGCGCGACGACCACGCCGACCGCCATCAGCACCTGGCCGGTCCGGATGATCCGCCGCTTGCGCTGGTAGCGGGCCCGCCGTTCGGCCGCCTTCCGCTCCTGGGCCGTCAGTCCCGACGCGGGCGTGTCGGCCCGCGTCGGCGCGGCGGGCTCGCCGTCACGACGTGACCTCTTGGGCATGTCAGGAACCGTCCGAAAGTAGGCAGCCGTCAAAGACAATCAACTACATAAGATAGTACTATCCGATGTCGTTGACGTCGATCGCCGCCGCCTTGTGATCCGCCGCGCCCGGCGACTCGCCGACGAGGAGTCCGCGCAGGACGAGGTCGATCACCGCCGTGCGTGCACGCTGGGCCGGCCACCGGTGGCTGGCGCGCAGGTGCACGTATCCCCAGCCGGCTGTGTTGAACAGCACGGTGGCGGTCACGGTCGGCGGGACGTCGCGCAGCGAGCCGTCGAGGGCGCCGTCACGGAGCAGTCGCTCGAACGGCCCGGCGAACGTGTCGATGGTAAGGGTGCCCGGGCCGGGCTCGTGGAACACCTCGCCCCGCGCGAGGAACAGCCCGGCCAGCAGCTCCAGGTGGGCGTCGGCGGCGGCACACAGCCCGTCAAGTGCGGCGCGCAGCCGCTCGGCGGCGGTGCCTGGTCCGGTGATGGCCGGCCACACCGCGGCGCGGAACTCCTCGGCGGCCCGCGCCGTCAGGGCATCGACCAGCGCGTCACGGGTCACACCTCGGCGGTGCAGGGTCGCCCGGGAAAGGCCGGCCTGCGTCGCGACCCGTTCGAGCGTGACGTCGGCCAGCCCCCACCGACTGATCGCGGCGGCGGTCGCGTCCACCAGCGCGGGCTCGATAGTCGCCCCTTGACGTCTGTTCACATCCTGAATCATATTTGCGACATGGACGTCGCAGTTTCGCGACATCAGCGTCTCACCACGGCGGGGCCGTCCGGCGTGCTCCCACTGGTGGCGCTGGTAGGCACGGCGGCACTGTTCGCCACCTACTGGGATGACGCCTGGCACACCGACATCGGGCGCGACAGCGCGACGATCCCGCCGCATCTGCTGCTGTACGGCTCGGTGGCGGTGGTGGGCGTGGGTGTCGTCGCCTGGGGCGTGGCCGCGCTGCGCGCGACCCGCTCGGTGGGTGTGGTGCTACGCCACCGGCCGCTGCTGCTCGCCGGGCTCGGCGGGACGCTGACGCTCACCTCCGCGCCGATCGACGCCGCCTGGCATTCGGCCTTCGGGCGGGACTCCGTGTTGTGGAGCCCACCGCACATGCTTGGTGTGTTCGGCACACTCGCTCTTGTCACCGGCGTCCTCCTCGGCTCCGGGCACGGCCGTGGCACAGGCTGGGCGCTCTCGGCCGCCGGCGCGCTCGTCCTTGGCTGCACCGCTGTGCCGGTCCTGGAATTCGAGACCGACGTCCCGCAGTTCGACGAGGTCCTGTACCTGCCCGTGCTGATCGCGGGGACGCTGGTCGCCGTGGCCGTGATCAGGGCCGCGGTGCCGGGGCCACTGCCGGTGGCGCGCGCCGTCGTCGGCTACGTGGTGGTCCGGCTTGCGGTCACGGCCGGGCTCGTCGCCCTCGGCCGCAGTAGCCCGGACCTCCCGGTCGCGGTTCTCGGACTCGCGCTGGTCGAGCTGCCTTTCCGCCTGACCGCGACACGGCTCGCCGCCGGCGCGGCCGGCGTCGCCGCGACGAGCTGGCTCGCCGCGGCAACCGGCCTGACCAGTGTCCCGGCGAGGGCGGTAGCCACGACCGCTGTCCCCGTCATCGTGGTCTTCGCTCTCTCCCTGCTCGCGACGGCACGCGCTCCTCGGCGTCCCGGCCCCGCCCTCCTGGTCCTTCCGATCGCGGTGATGCTGGTGGCCACGTGGGCGAGACCCGCGTCAGCGCACGACCCAGGCCAAGGGCGACCCATCGCCCCGGTGACGCTTACCGCCATCTCCGACGGGCAGGGCACGCTCGCCGCGACCGTCTCCGCCGCGACGCCCGCTGCGGGCACCGCCAACTCGTCCGCTCCCACCGCGCACGCGTGCACGCGGCTCGTTCCCCGGCGGCTGGTGGCACGCCGCGCCGGGGAAACCGTGACCGGCGTGTTGCGCGCGACGGACGGCTGCGCCTTCTCGGGCCGACTGCGGGTGGCACCCACCGGCCGTTGGTTCGTCTACGCCGAGTTCCACGACGCGTCGCGCGCCGACGTCGAGGCCTGGGTGCCGCTCGATGCCAGCCGGCCAGGGTCTGTCACCGAGCGCCGTGAGCTGTACGTGCCGTCCGGCGGCAACGCGAACGACGCCGCCGCCGAGCAGATCGCCGTCGGCGCCGCGCTCTATGCGCTGGGGCTTGCCCTGCTCGGGTTTCTCCTGACCCAGGTCCGTCGCGTCGCCCGAACCCTGGCCGTCCCGGCACCGGCCACCGCGACGGAGAAAGATCACCGGTCGACCTGATTCTCGCTGGCGCGGACGCCCGCCTTGCCTGCCAGGGCCGCGGGTCGTCCCGGCTGTCGACTGCGGGGGTTCGTGGTCCGAGCAGTTCCGATGGCCGCAACCGGTGCCATCCACCCCACGCGACCTACTATGACGTGTAGTTGTTAGGCTGTGCCCGCTATCGCCGTCGGACCGAACGCCGAGTCCTGCCCCCGGTCCGGCGATCCCCTCCGACGCAGCCGGGGCAGGAGCGGGGGAACCACGTTCCACCGGGCGCCGCATCCCTCCAGCGGTGCCCTTGGGGTGAAGCCGGGCGTGATGGACACGGCCGGCCGGGCTCCCAGCCCGAACCCGACAGCTCACCTCGCAGGCGTCTGGGGAAGGTTTCACGTGCAGGCACGCGAACCACAAACGTCCGAACCAAGTCCCCCCACGGCCCGGCGCGGTCGTCACCGCGCGCGCGCCCGCTCGGGGACGCTGCTGGCTCGGACCTCGAGCCGCGCCACCGCCGCGGTGATCACCACGGGCACCGTGGCCGTGTCCGGGGTAGCGCTGGCTGGCTCCCTCGGCCCCGGCGCGACGGACACGGACACCGGAGCGCACCGGATCGCCGCGAACTCCCTGGGCGCGGCCTTGGGCACCGCGACGACTCCCTCCGCGGCCTCCACCTCCGGGTCGGCTCTGCCGGTCTCTTTCCATGTGCGCACGGCGGTCTCGCTGACGCCGGCCGTCCCGGACGTCACGGTGAACGCCGACGAGCCGGTCGAGGTCGGCTTCCGGTTCACCACCCGGAGCGGCGGCGCCCTCGCGGACCAGGACATCCTCGTCCAGGCGCTGTTCCCGAACGGCTGGACGACGTTCAAAGCACTGCGCACGGACGCGGGCGGCTACGCCAGCTACACGGCGCGGGTCCTGACGACCACCCAGATCAGGGCGACGTTCGCGGGCGGCCCGGAGCTGGACGCGGCGACCTCCGATGCCGCGGTCGTCCGGGTCCGCCCGGCGCCGCCCGCGACCGCCGCCCCGGTCGCCGCCCCCGGGGCCCCGGGGGGGGCCCGGCGCCGCCCCCCCCCCCGCCGCCCGGGTCGCGGCCGGGGGGCCCGCGGGCGAGACCGTCGCCGACGCGCCCACCGGCGCGACGACGATCGGGGAGAAGGCGGTGTACCTGGCATCACTACAGGCCGGCAAGCCGTATGTGTACGGAGCGGAGGGCCCGTACAACTTCGACTGCTCGGGGTTGATCCAGTACGTCTACAAGCAGCTCGGCATCACGCTGCCCCGTACAACCGATCAGCAGTTCGCGGCGACGACTCGGATTTCACGTGGCTCCGAACAGCCAGGGGATCTGATCTTCTTCGGCGAGCCGGGGTCGATCTACCACGAGGGCATCTACGCGGGCGACGGAAAGATCTGGGTCGCCCCGAAGAGCGGCGACGTGGTCAAACTCGAGACCATCTGGACCTCGTCCTACTACGTCGGCCGGGTGCGGTAGCCCCAGACGGGTGCCCGCGGCCGGTTCACCGTCCGGCCCGCGGGCACCCGCGGCGGCATCCGAGCGAGGACCCGTCGGTGATCGGTCCCTACGATGCGGTCATCCGGCCTCGTGCCCGGCCTCCTGCGCTTGGTGACCTGCGGCCGCGTCGTCGACGAGTGGCCGCTGGGCGCGGCCGAGGATGTGGGCGGTTGGCGGAAGGAACCGCAAGGGCCGGAAGGCGAACCGGTCGATCTCCTCGACGACGAAGCCGGCGGCGCGGATGGCCTCGGCCGTCCGGCGGTTCGGGTGGCAGCCACCGCCGCCCTTCGCCCACAGCGGCGTGATGAGATCTTCGGCCAGCCCTCCCAGTCGATGCTCGGACCGCACGTGTTCGTAGAACCGCAGCTGCCCACCCGGCCGAAGCACCCGGCGGACCTCGGCCAGCGCACTGGCCGGGTCGGGAACCGAGCAGAGCACCAGCGAGACCACCACGGCGTCGAACTCTCCGTCGCACCCAGGAAGCGCATCCGCCTGGCCGGCGATCACGCGCACCGGCACGGGCGCGTCCACCGCGGCCTGGCTGGCGAGTCCGCGCAGCCGGTCTTCGGGCTCGACCGCCACCACCTCGCGCACCTCCGGCGGGTAGTGGGCGAAGTTCGGCCCGTGGCCGGCCCCGAGCTCCAGCACCCGGCCTGCGAGTCCGGCGAGCAGACGGGCCCGGTGGGCGGCCGAGCCACGCCGGTCGGACTCGGCACTCATCCGTGGGTAGGACCGGGCGAACCGGGGATGCTGCAGGGCCGACAGATCGTTTCTCACCATTCACACCGCTCCCGCCGCGTCGTCCTTATTTCCCAGCCTGAGCCGCGCCGCGTCCGGACACCAGGCCACCAATCAGCCTGCTTGCCGACCAGGAAGAGGAGGCGGCGGTGCAGGTCGCGGAGTGGACCGCGACACAGCCTGGCCGGAGCCGCCGAGTGGTGCTGTCAATGACAGGTGCGTCCTCGCGCTACTTAGAACGGGCGGTACCCGCTTCTACCGGCGGGAGGCGTGGTCGCCACGGGCGGGTGCCCGCGCCGCGGACGCGCCGTCATCGCGCCGGCCTACGGCGGCGTCGGCATCCGTGACGTCAGTCCTGGTGAAGATCCGGCCGGCGCTCGCGCGACCATCGGCGTCAGGGCCGGTGCCCTCGGCGCCGCCGGTGCCCGTGTCGCCGTGACGGCGCCGTGGCAGGAACCCCGGAGTAGACGCGGCATAGGCCGCCCAGCGTTCGCCGAACCGCGCGGCCACCTCCCCTTCCTCGCTACGGGCCAGCCGAACGTAGACGGCGACCAGGATCGGGAACATGACCAGTGTGGGGATGGTCGGCCACTGCAGCAGGAAGCCGACCATGACGAGAAGGAGACCGTCGTACTGGGGATGTCGGACCCGGGCGTAGGGGCCGGTCGTGACGCTGACGGGCGGCGGCGAGGTCTTCTACGAGGCCGCGGCCCTGCTCGCCGCGTTCGTGCTGCTCGGCCACTGGTTCGAGATGCGCGCCCGCGGCGGCGCGAACGACGCGATTCGAGCCTTGCTCGAGCTCGCGCCCGAGCAGGCGCTCGTCGTACGTGACGGCGAGCCGGTCGCGGTGCCCACCGCCGAGGTCGTCGTCGGGGACCTGCTGCTGGTCCGCCCCGGTGCCAAGATCGCCGTCGACGGGGTGGTGGAGGCCGGCGAGTCGGACGTCGACGAGTCGATGGTGACCGGCGAGAGCCTGCCCGTGCACAAGGCGCCCGGCTCGGAGGTCATCGGGGCGACCGTCAACACCAACGGCACGCTGCGGGTCCGCGCGACCAAGGTGGGCGCCGACACGGCGCTGGCGCAGATCGTCGCGCTCGTCCAGGAGGCGCAGAACAGTAAGGCCCCCGGGCAGCGGCTGGCCGACCGCGCCGCGTTCTGGCTGGTGCTGGTCGCTCTGCTCGGCGGGCTGGGCACGTTGCTGGTCTGGCTGTTCGCGACCGGTCGACCGGCCCGCGAGGCGATTCTGTTCGCGATCACGGTCGTGGTCATCACCTGCCCGGACGCGCTCGGGCTCGCGACCCCGACCGCGATCATGGTGGGTACCGGTCTCGGGGCGCGGCGCGGCATCCTGTTCAAGAACGCCACCGCGGTCGAGTCCGCGGCCCGCATCGACACTGTGGTTCTGGACAAGACCGGCACCTTGACCAAGGGAGAGCCCGAGGTCACCGACGTCGTCGCCGCGGCCGGCGTCGCCGAGGATGACCTGCTGCGGCTCGCTGCGGCGGTGGAGCGCGAGTCCGAGCACCCCCTCGCCGCCGCGGTCGTCCGGTATGCCGATGCCCGCGGCCTGCCATCCGCGCCAGCAAGCGGATTCGTCAACGTGCCCGGGCACGGCGCCGTCGCCACGGTGGACGGTCACCGGGTCGCGGTCGGGAACCTGCGGCTGATGGCGCGGGAGGGCGTCGAGGCTGGCGAGCTGGGCGAACGCCGGGACAGGCTCGCCGCGGGTGGCCGGACCGCGGTGCTGGTCGCGGTGGACGGGAGGGCAGCCGGCGTTGTGGCGCTCGCGGACGCGCCCCGGCCGACCGCGGCCCAGGCGGTGCGCGCGCTGCAGGACGCCGGCGTCCAGGTTGTCATGCTCACCGGCGACAACGAGGCGACGGCGCGGCGGATCGCCGAACAGCTCGGCATCGACACCGTTATCGCCGAGGTGCTCCCCGGTGACAAGGCCGCCAAGGTCGCCGAGCTGCGTCAGGCCGGACGGCGGGTGGCGATGGTCGGCGACGGCGTCAACGACGCCCCGGCACTGGCGGGCGCCGACCTGGGCATCGCGATCGGCGCCGGCACCGACGTGGCGATCGAGACCGCCGATGTGGTCCTGATGCGCTCTGATCCACTCGACGTGCCGGCCGCGCTGCTCATCGGCCGCGGCACGCTGCGCAAGATGCGCCAGAACCTCGGCTGGGCTGTCGGCTACAACGCCATCGCCCTGCCGATCGCCGCCGGCGTCTTCGAGCCTGCCACCGGGCTCACCCTACGGCCGGAGATCGCCGCCCTGGCCATGTCCGGCTCCAGCTTCCTCGTCGCCGTCAACGCCGTCCTTCTCAAGCGTCTGCGACTACCCCGCACGGTCGCCGTGCCTGGGCCGGCGACAGCGGTCTCCACCGTCACAGCCGAAGGCCCACCGGTTCTCCCGGCGAGGTAGGTCCTTCGACAGCGATTGCCCACCGGTCGGTGAGATACGTTTTCGGTTCTTTTCGCCGGTGAATCGCGCTGTCGATACCGCAGACGGTGGCAATGGGAATCATGCCGCGCCGGTCGCGCCTGGGTGGTGGGATCCGGTCGGCGGAGCCCACCACCCAGACCAGTCGTCAGATCTTCTGGAGAAGCGTCTGCATGGTGGTGATCTCGGCGGTCTGGTTGGTCACGATCGCCCCGGCCAGCTGCTGGGCCGGGCCGTAGCGGCCGTCGCGCTGCTCGGTGGTCGCCATGGCGATCGCGCCCCGGTGGTGTTGGATCATCATGGTGAGGAACATCCGGTCAAAGTCGCGGCCGGAGGCGTTCTCCAGCATCGACATGTCCTCGTCGCTCATCATCCCGCCCGTCGAGGCACTGGGCGTGGCCATCGGCATCGACGACATGTCGCCGTGATCCATATCCATCCCGCCGCTGGCGCTGGGCGCAGCCGTTGGCTCACCCCAGCTGGTCAGCCAGCCGGTCATCGTCGTGATCTCCGGGGCCTGGGCCTCGCGGATCTTCTGGGCCAGTGCCTTCACGTCAGGCGAGGACGCCCGGGTGGGGGCGAGGTCCGCCATCTCGATGGCCTGCTGGTGATGCGGAATCATGCCCTGTGCGAACGCAACGTCCGCGGCGTTGTGATCTTCACTGGCGGTCATGCCCATCGAGCTCATGGAACCGCCGGAGCTGGCGCCGGCACCGGTCGAGGTGCCGCCGCACGCGGCGAGCACGACGACGGCCAGCACGGCACCGAGCAGCATGACGAGTCGCTTCATGAAATCCCTCGCAGGAGGTCGTCTGGATGTCCGTTCTCGGACGGGGACGCGTCATCGCCCGCGCATCCATGCCAGACAGGGGTCCGCCGCCCGACGTCATCCGCCGGACGCGCGGCGCGCGCCGTGTGACAGGCACAGGCACGAACGCCATGTGACGGGCAGGCAGCCAAGCCTGCTACGCGACCCACGATGTGGATCGCGGGCCGCGGCACGCCACGGATGGCCTTCAGCGCGAGCGTGGGCGTCGATTTACAGACGAAGCACACACAGGGCGGACAGTAACGGCCCAGTCGGCCGTGAGAGGTATCGGAGCCGGCCCCGACCGGCCGCGAGCGGTCCCGGCTGCGCCTCACCGCCGCGTACACCGACGAACAGCAACACCAGCAGCAGACCGGCGAACAGCACCACGGAGCGCAGCACCGCCAGGCACAGCTCACCCGTATGACCGTCATGGCCGGGAATGGCTGTCAGCGTCATGGCCGCGCCGGCCAGGCCCACATCGTGGTCAGCATGCTGGGTCGGGGCGGGATCCGGTGCCATCGAGACCAACAGCGCCGGCGCGGGCGGGGCCATGCCCACCTCGCCGCTGGCCGGCGCCATGCCGGCCCGGGACTCCATCATGATGCCAGCGCCGAGGTGAGTGCCCAGCCCGCCGTGCATCAGCAGGATCCCCAGCAGCACCGCGCCGACCAGCACCAGGCTGCGTACCCCGACACGGGGGACAGCCAGGAGACTGGCCGTGCGACGAGCTGGGCTGGTCACCGCCTCATCCTTCCAGATCCACACGGCGGCCACTGACGCGTCACGTGCGCAACAGCGATGTGCTGTTCTCGTCCGGGATGTCGGTCACAGAGATCTACAGCACGCGGCCGACCCAGTACGTAGACGTGTAGATCGGCTCCAGCTTCACGACGTCACCGGTCTGCGGTGCCGCCCACATATAGCCGTTGCCTGCGTAGATGGCCATGTGAGTGATGTTGTCGGGAGTGCCGAAAAACAGCAGATCTCCGGGCTGCTTGGCCGACTGCGGCACCCGCAGCGTCGCCTCGAACTGCTGCTGCGCGGTCCGGGGCAGGTAGCGGCCGAGCTGCTTGTAGACGTACTGGGAGAACCCGGAGCAGTCGAACGCGTACGGGCCCGTCGCACCCCACACATACGGCTTCCCCTTCAGCAGGGACGCCAGGTAGACCGCCTTGGCCCCGATCGTGCTGCCCGGGATGGCGGCCACCCCGGTGGGGCGGTTCGCGGTGGGGCTGGTGACGGTGACCGTGGCGGCGGCGGCCACCGACGGGCGCAGCGTGGCCCCGCCGTCGAAGACCGCCGTGACCGTGGTGGTCGACAGCAGCCGCGCGCTGATCCGCGCCATCCCCTCGTCGTCGGTCCGCAGCGTCGCACTCCTGGACCAGCGTGTTCCGGCGACGACGACGACGTTCACCTCCTCGCCCGCGACCGGCGCTTCCGTCGTCGCGTCGCGGACGTGGATCGTGAACCGAGCCTCCGCGTTCGGGGCGATGGAGGACTTCTCGGCCTCGATCGTCGTGGTGGTGAAGTCGGGGATCGGGTTGGCGAGCGCCGCCGCGAGCGAGCCGGGAGCACGCTCGGCGGCCGGTGCGACATCGGCGCCGGCGCTGGCGCCGAACATCGCCGCCTGGGTGACCGGGGCGCTGCCGACCGGACCGGCGTCGCTACCGGTGGTCGTGACCGTCGCGGCAAAGCTGGCAGTCGAGACCGCAAGGCCGCTGGTTGTCAGGGCCGCGATCGCGGCTACCCGGTTCTGCCGCCGCGTCAGGCGAAGTGCCCAGCCCGCGGGACGTCGGACCGCCTCGGCCGGTGGCCGCCGGGGGCGATGACCATGCTGGGGCCAGGCCTCGCCCGCGGACGAACGGTCACTGTAGGGAGCAGGCAACGCACGTCCTTCCTTAGGTCCGCCATCGAGGCGGCGCGCCGGTCCCCGGTCCGGTCCCGTCTCGTTTCTAGGAGTTCGAGGACGGCGAGCACCGGCGGATCCGCGCGGGCTCGCCTCCCGCTCCCGCCCGGCCGCGATGTCCGAGATGCCGGACTCGAGGCAGGACTGGCGCGGCCCGGCGCTGCTGACCACGTCACCCTAGACCACTAGGATCCGTAGTAGATAGGGGCGGGTCACCTCAAACCGGCCGTTCCCCGCAGATAGGCACTTGGCGTAATTTTCCTTGTGGAAGCGTCGATAGTCGCCCAGCCCGGCACGCGGGCTAGGGAAGCGAGCGGAAGCACTCCTACGATCGATCATCGTTCTTGCGGTCGCGGCGGAAGGCCGAGCACCTACCTGCACGCTCGGCCCGGCCTCTGTGGCCATCGGGTCAGTCGTCGGCTCCGCAAGCGGCCACGTCAGGACGTGGCTACAGATCGCCAGGAGTGACGGCATTGATGAACCGGTGCGGCGATGTGGCCCCGACGGTCCACGATCAGCGCGCTGGGGGCGATGGCGGGCGGCAAGGCCCGAAAGCCCGCCAGACAGGCGGCGGTCGAGTCGTACACGCTGGGATACGGCACGTGGTGATCGCCGATGAACGCCGTCGCCGTGGCCTGCGAGTCGCGGATGTCGATGCCGAGGAAGGCCACCCCGTAGGTGGGTCTGTGTTGTAGACGGCGACCAGCCCCGGGTCTCGGCACGGCACGGCGCGCACCAGGACGCCCAAACGTTGATGACCACAATCTGACCGCGCAGCGCCGCGAGGTCGACTCAGCCGTCCTACACCGCCGGGCCGGACAACGGTGGTGCCAGGGGACGACTCGGCGGCGCCAGCAGACCCGCGCTGGTCCGTGTCCGGGAACGAAGTCCACCGCGCCCGAGGCCCGCTCGGAGCGGTTCGCGCACCCGGCGATCAGGACCAGCGCAAGCGGGGTGACCACGGGGACGAACCAGCGGCACACGGGTCTACTATGCGCT
The DNA here is from genome assembly GCF_032027725.1 of Pseudofrankia coriaricola. NCBI lineage: Bacteria > Bacillati > Actinomycetota > Actinomycetes > Frankiales > Frankiaceae > Pseudofrankia > Pseudofrankia coriaricola. The sequence continues at coordinate 130,243 of NZ_JASNFO010000044.1, forward strand.
ATAGTTGCCAGCATTTCTACGGCCCGTCGAAGCCGGTCGCGGACGGGGACGTGCGACGGGAGGGAACGGTGGACGGATGCTGCTAGCGGCAGGTAGCAGCGTGGGGTCGGTGGTGACCTCGGGGTCTTTGTTGCTCGCGCTTCCGATCGCGGTCGCGGCGGGGGTGGTCTCGTTCGCGTCGCCGTGCTGCCTGCCCCTGGTCCCTGGCTACCTGTCGTATGTGACCGGGGTGAGTGGCGCCGAGGCCCGCCAGCCCCATCAGGCTGAGACTGTCCCCGGCCAGTCCACCCGCGGCGGTGGGCAGGTCACCGCCGCCGCGAACGGGTCCACCAGAGGCGGCCTAGCCGTCGCCGCCGTGCCGGTGGAGGCCGCATCAGCGGCGGTCGTGACCTCGTCGGGGCGGTCGTGGTATCGCAGCCGCATGCTGGCCGGGAGTGTGCTGTTCGTCCTGGGGTTCTCGGCCGTCTTCGTCAGCTACGGCGCCGCGTTCGGCGGCGCGGGCCGACTCCTTGTGATCCACCAGCAGGTGATCAGCCAGGTGCTGGGCGGCCTGACGATCCTGCTTGGACTGATGTTCGCCGGGCCGCTGGAATGGCTGCCGCTGGCGGGCCGCACAGTTCGGGTCCGCTATCGGCCGGCGGCGGGGTTGGCCGGCGCGCCCCTGCTGGGGGTGTTATTCGGCATCGGCTGGACTCCGTGCATCGGCCCGACCCTGGCCGCGGTGCTCACCCTGTCCTTCAACACCGGCACCGCCGGGCGGGGAGCGTTGCTGTCGTTCGCCTACAGCCTGGGCCTCGGACTGCCTTTTGTCGCCGCCGGGGTGGCGTTCGACCGGGCCGTGCGGGTGTTCGCGGCGGTCCGGCGTCATTCGGCTGCCATCATGCGCGTCGGCGGGATCATGCTCGTCGCCGTCGGTGTGCTGCAGGTCAGCGGCCTGTGGACGGGGTTGATAGCCCAGATGCAGGGGCTGATCAGCGGGTTCCAGGCGCCGTTGTAGGCACATCCCGCGACCGCCGGCGGGAGCGCGAGGCGAACGCCCGCGTCCACAGTCCCGCCGGATGAACTACGATGAGCGATCGTAGGTCGCTGCGCGACGCGTCGACGCGCGGGCGGCGGTGGATCAGGGCTGTGATGCCGAGCAGGGGCAGGGCGTGCGAGGACTAGGTGACCTGGAAGCCGTGGTCATGGATCGGCTGTGGTCGGCGCCCGGCCCGCTGACCGTGCGGGCCGTCTACGAACAACTGCGGGAGCAGCGGCAGATCGCCTACACCACGGTCATGACGGTGATGGACAACCTGCACCGCAAGGGCTGGCTGCACCGTGCACTCGCCGGGCGGGCCTACCGGTACGAACCGACCCGCTCCCGGGAGATGCACAGCGCCGAGGTGATGAGTGAAGCGCTCGCGGACAGCGTCGACCGGGCGGCGACGCTGATGCACTTCGTCGAGCAGATGTCGCCCGAGGAAGCCCAGCTGCTACGCGACGTGCTCGCTCGCGCCGGCCGGGCCAGCGGCAGTCTGGACGCCAGCGGTGAGACCTCCGTAGGAGGAGCCGTATGAGAGCCGCCGTCCCGCTGCTCGTCTACGCGACGCTGCTCGCCACCGCCGTCCCCCGGCTGTTGGTCGGTGCCTCCTGGGCCGACCGGGCGCCGCGCCTGGCGATCTGCCTGTGGCAGGCGCTGTCGGTGTCGGTACTGGCCGCGACCGGGCTGGCCGGGCTCGCGCTGGCGGTCCCCACGGCGAAGATCAGCGGCGACATCGCAGAGCTGCTGCGCGCCTGCGTGATGTCGCTGCGCGCGTCGTACGCGACACCAGGCGGGGCCGTGGTCGCCGGCGCAGGGCTGACGCTCACAACGGTCCTGATGCTGAGGGTCGGCTCCTGCGCCGTGGCCGGGCTGGTCCGCGCCGGCCGGGCCCGACGCGCCCATGCCGCCAAGCTGGCCATCCTGGCCCGGCCAGCACCCGGCCTAGACGCCGTCGTGATCCCCCACCCGGCCGCTGCGGCGTACTGCCTGCCGGGCCGTGCCCGGCAGGTCGTGCTCACCACCACCGCGCTGGAGACCCTAAGCGTCGACCAACTGCACGCGGTGCTCGCCCACGAGCGGGCCCATCTGACCGGGCGGCACCACCTCGTTGTCGCCGGCGCGGACGCATTCGCCCGGGCGTTCCCCACCGTGCCGCTGTTCACCGCGGCCCGTGCCGAACTCGCCCGACTGGTCGAGCTGGCCGCCGACGACGCCGCCTCCCGCCAACATGAACGCCTGTCGGTGGCCGCCGCGCTGGTGGCGCTGGCCGGCGGAGGCAGCCCCGACACCGGCCTCGCCGCCGGCGGGCCAACCGCGCTGGGACGGGTCCGCCGCCTGCTGCAGCCCGCCCGCCCCCTCGGCACCGCCCGCACCATGCTCGGAGCCGTGCTGGTCGCCGCCGTGCTGGTCACGCCCGTCGCCGTGGCCGCCGGACCAATACTGGCCGTCACGCACGCCCTCTACTGCCCGCTCACCCTGCCGGTCAGCTGACCGCGGACAGGGCGTCGGCCGGTGACGGACCCCAGCCCGGACGGAACAATCCGCTTCTTGCGCGTCAGCCCGGACGGGATGATCCGTTCGACTACTGGCAGTGGGCGGCCCTGCAGCTGGCGACTCCGGTGGTGTTCTGGGCTGGCTGGCCGTTCCATCGGGCTGCCTGGACCAACCTGCGGCATGGTGCCGCCACCATGGACACGTTGATCTCCCTGGGCACACTGGCCGCCTGGTGCTGGAGCGTCGTCGCGCTGTTCCTGCTGGACGCGGGCATGCCCGGGATGCGGATGGGCTTCCAGGTGGTCCTCGACCGCGACGCCGCGACCGACCACATCTACCTGGAAGCCGCCGGCGTCGTGACCACCCTGATCCTGGCCGGACGATACTTCGAGGCCAGGGCCAAGCGGCGCGCCGGAGCGGCACTGCGAGCCCTACTGGCACTCGGCGCGAAAGACGTCGCGGTGCTCGACGCCGACGGCGCCGAGCACCGGGTCGCGGTCGGCGAGCTGCGCGTAGACGACCGGTTCGTCGTGCGGCCCGGCGAGAAGATCGCGACCGACGGGCTCGTCGAGGAGGGCTCGTCGGCGGTGGACCAGTCACTGCTGACCGGCGAGTCCGTGCCGGTGGAGAAGGCCCGGGCGACGACGTCGTCGGGGCGACCGTCAACGCCGGCGGCCGGCTGGTCGTACGGGCAACCAAGGTCGGCGCCGACACGGCCCTGGCGCAGATCGCCCGGCTTGTCACGGACGCGCAGAGCGGAAAGGCGCCCGTGCAGCGGCTCGCCGACCGGATCAGCGGGATCTTCGTACCGGTCGTACTGGTCCTGGCGGTGGCGGCGCTCGGCGCGTGGCTCGCGGCCGGCGCGAGCGTGGCGTTCGCGTTCTCCGCCGCGGTCGCCGTGTTGATCATCGCCTGCCCGTGCGCGCTGGGTCTGGCTACCCCGACCGCGCTACTGGTCGGCACCGGCCGCGGCGCTCAGCTGGGTCTGCTCATCAAGGGGCCCGAAGTGTTGGAGTCGACCCGACGGGTCGACACGATCGTCCTGGACAAGACCGGGACCGTCACCACCGGTGAGCTGCGCGTCGTGGATGTCGTCCTGACCGACGGGGCCACGCGGGCGGACGTGCTGCGGCTGGCCGGAGCCGTGGAGGACGCCTCGGAACATCCGATCGGCCGGGCGATCGCTCGGGTGGCTCGGGCCGAGGTCGGTTGGCTGCCGGTGCCTGAGTCGTTCGCCAACCGGCAGGGGCTCGGCGTCGAAGGCGTCGTCGACGGCCACGCCATCGCCGTCGGGCGGCCATCCCTGCTGGCCGACTGGGCGATGCCACTGCCGCCCGAGCTGGAACGGGCCCGCCAGCAGGCTGCGCTGGCGGGACAGACCGCGATCGCCGCCGGCGGGGACGGCACCGTCAGGGCACTGTTCGTCCTCGCCGACACGGTCAGGCCAACCAGCAGCGAAGCAGTCGAGGCGCTCAAGACCCTCGGCCTTCGGTCGGTCCTGCTCACCGGCGACAACGCCGCCACCGCCCGCACGGTCGCCGGCCAGCTCGGCATCGACGAGGTCATCGCCGACGTCCTGCCGGCCGACAAGGTGGCCGCCGTCAAGCGGCTGCAAGCCGAGGGCCGGATCGTCGCGATGGTCGGCGACGGTGTCAACGACGCGCCCGCGCTCGCGCAGGCCGACCTGGGCCTGGCCATCGGCACCGGCACCGACGTCGCGATCGAGGCCAGCGACCTGACGCTCGTCTCCGGCGACCCGCGCGGCGCCGCTGACGCCATCCGGCTGTCCCGCCGCACGCTGCGGACCATCAAGGGCAACCTGTTCTGGGCCTTCGCCTACAACGTCGTCCTCATACCGGTGGCGTTCCTCGGCTACCTCAACCCGCTGTTCGCCGGCGCCGCGATGGCCGCCAGCTCCCTGTTCGTCGTCTCCAACTCGCTACGCCTACGCCGCTTCAGTGCGGCGTGGGCGGGGAAGCCCGACCCCGTGGCCCGACCGGCCGCCTCCGGGAGCACCACCGGATCACCGGCGTCCTTGTCCTCATAGTCGACGGCGCCAGTCCGGCGTCCGCGTAGCTCCTGGACCCTCGGTGAGCGAGACGATCAGGCCAGTCGAGATGTCGTGGGCGACGATTCCGGAACCCTGCCAGCTCGGCTGGATCGACGTCGTCCGCCATGGTCTCCATGCCGGCGGGCTCCGTGTCGGGCACCGGTGCCGGCATGGGCAACATGGCCTCGGGCGACGGGCTCGCCGCCGAGGCCAGCGGCCTGCGGTTCGTCCCGGCGGTGACCTCGTTGCCGGCCAACCGGCCCAGCGTGTTCCGGTTCCAGATCCGCGTCGCAGACGGGACGCCGGTGACCTCCTTCCAACCGGACCAGACCAAGCTCATGCACCTCTACCTGGTCCGGTCCGACCTCACCGGCTTCCAGCACGTCCACCCGACCATGGCCAGCGACGGCACCTGGACCGCCGACCTGGCCGGCACGCCAGCCGGCACCTATCGGGTGTACACCTCGTTCATCACCCGCGTCGGCGGCACGAACGCCCCCCTGGTCCTCAGCCAACCAGTCACCGTCCCCGGAACGGCTGCCACCGTCCCGCTACCGGCAGCGGCGACCAGCGCCACAGTCGACGGCTACACCCTCACCGTCTCCGGTGACAAGCCGATGGCCGGGATGACGCACATGCTCACCGTCACCGTGACGAAGGACGGGAATCCGGTCACCGACCTGCAGCCCTACCTCGACACCTAGGCCCACCTGACCGCCATCCACGCCAGCGACCAGGCCTTCGCCCACTTCCACCCGCAGGACAGCGTCAACGGGGACCACGGCGGCCCGGCCCTGTCGTTCGAGGCGAATCTGCCGAAGTCCGGCAGCTGGCGACTGTTCCTGCAGTTCCAGACTGCCGGCAACCTGCACGCCGCCGCGATGACCATCACTGTCGGATAGGACCTCGAGGCCACTACCGGCTCATACCTGGCCAGGCAGCGGGTCCCCGTTCGGCAACGGGCGGGGACCACCATCCGTCAGCCAGCGATGGTCTCGGCCTCGTCAGTGCACGTGCGCCCGCCCGTCACCTGCGCCTTCCGCACGGTACGAGCATGACGACCCACGCGCCGCCGCGCCCTCAGCAGCGACGGTCAGCAATGCTGCCACCCACAAGGGCGGTACCGGTCGGGCCAACGGCAGTGGCCCGAGCGCCGCCGCGGGCCGCGAGGTAGGCGGCCAGCCGCATCTGGCCCGGACCGGTCGCGCAGGTCCCGCAAATAACTGTTCCTCCGCCGGATCCGAGAGAGATCACGCGGAAAAATCATCTGTACGCCATCTCAGCGTACGTGGCCTACGGTGGCAGCGGGCGGCCTACCGATCGTCGTCATCCCGCTCGGCTGGCACTTCTTGGTCGTGATGTCTCGGGTTTCACGGTCACACCTTGTGGTGGAGCGAGGCGGCCGGCACGGTCAAGCCGGTGGACTGAGGTCGCGCAAAGCCCACCGGTGAGCGCAAGAATGATCCACGGTAGCGCGGAGATCCCGATGTTCCTCCCGGCGTCGAGGGCGGCGCCGGTAAGCAGGTTTCCCGCGGCGATTCCTATCCCGGAGAGCGTGTTGTAGAGGCCATAGTAGGTGCCCATCATGCGATCGCCGCCGAGTGTCACGATGGTGGCCATCTCGAACGGATAGACGAGCATGGTTGCCACTGCCAGGAGCGCGGACGCGGTCAGCACGGGCACCATCGCCAGCGCTTGGGCCGGAAGCGACCGGGCGGCCGCTTCCGCCCCGTGCTGGTCGAAGGAAGCGGATAGCACGAGCGGGAGGAATGCCAGGCCCATGAGGATCAGTCCTCTGCTCATCGCCTGGCCGGGGGTCCAGCGGGCTTTCACCCACATGGTGAGCCGAACCTGACCGGCCACGGTGAGCAGGCCAGAAAGGACAAACAGCAGCGTTACCCCGGTCTCGCTGCCGGTCGCGCGTCTGACCTCGATCGGAAGCCCCAGGTAGACCTGGAAGGTCAACACGTACGACCCGATCATCGCCAGAGCGAAAAGCAGGAACGACTGGTTGGCTAGTACGACACGCCAGGACCGGATAATGGACAGTGGCGCCTCGCCGCCGCGGCCGGTGTGAGAAACCTTGCTGTTCGTTTCCCTGTCGCCGGCTGGTTCAGGACCGGCGATGTCCGGGCTTTCGTTTCGGGTCCGCGCTGGCAGCGCCCGAGCTTGCAGGACGGTCAACAACAGAAACACCGCGGCGGCCACGGCGCACACGAGCGTGAAGTCGATCGCCAGCAGAGCGAGCCCGATCAGCGGACCGAGCAGGATCCCGAGCTGGTAGAAGATATTGAACACCGCGAACGCGTCGACCCGGCGTTCGCCCGCCTCTGCTGCCACGTAGGCGCGTACCGCGGGGTTGAACAGAGCTCCAGCGAAGCCCGTCAGGGCGGACGCGATGATCAATACGGGGATGGTCTCGGCGAAGCCGAGGAGCGCGAAACCGGCGGTACGCAGCGCCAGTCCGGCGAGGATCATCGGCTTGTAGCCGAAGCGATCGGCGAGGCTTCCGCCGAGCAGGAACAGTCCTTGCTGGCTGAGGTTGCGGACTCCGAGCACGAATCCGACCAGCCAGGCCGCGAGCCCGAGCGTCACCGATAGGTAGCTCGCCAGGTAAGGCATGAGCATGTAGAAGCCGATGTTGATGCCCAGTTGGTTGATGAGCAGGAGCCGGATCGGCCGGTCGAAGGACCGGATCTGGCTCCAGGTCCCTGTCATCGCTGCGCTGCCCGGCAGCCCACAAGCTCGGGATGCGACAGCGGGTCGACCACCCGGGCGCAGCGGGTCCACCGGCGCACGACCCGGTCGGCTGGATGGTCGAGCACATCGGGGTTCCAGGCGGGCACCACGTCCAACAGCTGGTGCTCGGCGCAGTAGTCATTGTCATAGATACTGTTCCAGTAACGCTGTGGCCCGTCCGGGAAGATCGCGACGATACGAGTGTCGGACGATGTGCCCCGGCTGAGCCAGGATGCCACCAGGGCGACGGCACCCACGCTCCATCCGCCAGTCGCGAACCGTGTGGCAGCCAGTCGCCGGCAGGCCCAGACAGCCTCGCCGGGCGCTACCCAGTGGACTTCACTGAAGGCGTCGTACGCGACGTTGCGCGGGTAGATGCTGCTGCCGAGGCCACGCATCAGCCGGGGTCCAGCGGGCTGCCCAAAGATGGTCGAGGCGATGGTGTCCACGCCGACCAGCCGCAGGTCGGGGAAGGAATCCCGCAGGACGCGGGAGACGCCCGCGCTGTGTCCGCCGGTGCCGACGCTGCACACGAGGACGTCCACACGTCCGATCTGCTCGATCAGCTCCAGCGCGAGTCGCTCGTAGGCGGCCACGTTGTCGGGGTTGTGGTACTGGTCGGGACAGTAGGCGCCGGGATGCTCGTCAAGCAGGGCCTGGACGCGGTCTCGCCGGGCCTGCTGCCATCCGCCAGTGGGGTGTGGCCGCTCGACAATGTCGATCTGCGTGCCGTAGGCGACCAGCAGGCGGTGCAGGATCGGCTCCATGCCGGGGTCGGTCACGAGCGTGACCGGGTGGCCGTACGTGATTCCGGCGAACGCGAGGCCGAGTCCCAGGGTCCCACTGGTCGACTCGATGACGGGCCGGCCGGGAGCGAGCTCGCCGCGTCGTCGAGCGCACGCCACCATGTGCAGGGCGGGTCGGTCCTTGATCCCACCCGGGTTGTGACCTTCGAGCTTGGCCCAGAACCCGCCTGTGCCCCCGAAGCAGACGTCGGGGATCCAGAGCACCGGCGTGTTGCCGACCACGTCGGCAAGGGAACGCGCCGCCGGGGGCGCGCCTGCCGGACGCGTCGGGACGGGTGTGCGGGCAGCGACAGAGGCGTATGTCATCGTGGCGTTCCTTCGAGGCTGATGCCCGTGCGTGCATGGCGTCAGCGGCGACGGTCGGCTGCGGCACCGTACGGAGCCCTACGAGGCACCGTCTATGGGGATGAGCCAGTGCCGGACCGCGCCGCTGCGCGCCCGCCGATCAGACGACGAAGCACGGTGTTGGCGGCTAGGTGATAGAGGAGAAGATTGCTACCCGTCGATCAGTTTCGAAGTACGCATATCCGCATGAAGAGCCCGCGCGTGACCGCGTGAACGCGACCGCTGTGATACGCCGGTCCCGGCCTGACGCCGGTAGCCGCCCACAGGACCGGCACCACGGCCAGCCCCAGCAGCACGACGACCGGAGAGGCTGGAGCCACGGCATCCAATCGTGCCGGGAGGATGAACTGAGAAGGGCAACCGACCACCAGATGGTCTTGGCCGGGCCAGAGCATCGGGGACGGTGGCTGGATCTCCGGGAAGTCCGCGGCGACCGAAGGCTCGCCGGCGTGCGCCTCGGGGGTGACGTCCGGCGTGCTCAAGGCGACCGCGGTGCGAGGGTGGTGGTCTTCTGCCAGCCCGTGGGACTCATGGACGGCGCACAGGATTCCGTGGACCACGATGGCCGCGAGCAGAGCGAGCAGAGCGAGCGCCGCGACTCTGTGCGACCTCGACGTCGTGTTCCCGCAGGCCAGGTCCACACGTCCCACGCTAGCCCACGCTCGACGTTCAAGCGATTACGGAGAGTCGCGAATGGAGTGCTGTCCGGGCCGCTACCGGTCAGGGTTCGTCGGGGTCGGGTAAACGAAGCTCCGGATAATCAGATGTTTGGGGGCAGCGAGCACCTCATGGACGATCTTCCCATCGGGGGCAAGGGTGAGTTCGATCTGGAGGCCCTCGGCGGGGTAGGCCAAGGCCAGCCGGGTCTGCCCGGCGGTGACGCCGAGACGGGTGGTGACTGGGGCTTGGCCAGTGCCATAGGGTTCGCTGTCCAGGAACCGGGTGCCGGACAGGGACAGCACGGACGGGGTGCCCAGGCCGCGGCTGGTGTCGCTGGTGACCCGCTCGTGCAGGCTGAACTGGCCCACCTGCCGCATGGCGGCAACCGCTTGGCGCAGCAGGTCCGGGTCCGGACTTGGCGGCCAGGCCACCGCCAGACTCGCCCTCCCACCGGTCCAGCTGGGCGACCGGCGCGCGCATCGCCGCCGCCGACATCGCCGCCAGCCCCACCGACCGCACCCTGCTGCTCGCCACCACCGAACGGGGCGTCGCCACCAGCACCGACGGCGGGCGGACCTTCGCACCGCCGCGCAGCTCCACCGTGCAGCTGTTTCTCGCCTGGCCGGCGGCCAGCGCCCTCTACGGGCTGGACCTGACCGGCATGCTCAGCGTGAGTGCCGACGCCGGCGCCACCTGGAAGCGGGTCTCCACCATCCCCGGCGGCGGACCGCAGGCGTTCACCGCCGTCGACGAAGGCCACCTGCTCGCCGCCACCAGCGACGGCATCTACGAATCCCGCGACGCCGGTGCCACCTTCACCCGGATCCTCCCACTGGCCGAAGGCTGACAGGCACTACCGCACGCTCAGACGGGGTGGCCCGTCTTCGGAGAACCCGGGACTTCACCCAACACGATCATCTGCTTGTTGGCGGCGCCAGCGAGGAGGTTGATCACATTCCGGCTCGCGGTAACAGCGGCGAATGCACCGATCGTGGCGCACTCCGCCAGCTCCTCCGCTCTTCCGACGGTCCGCGGGCGGCATGCCTGCGGCGTCGAGCCGGCCGCTCCCGGGCCCTTACAGGACGCGGCCGACGTAGTAACGGCTGGTGTAGATCGGCTCGTACTTGACGACATCGCCGCTCCGGGGAGCGGCCCACATGTAGCCGTTGCCGGCGTAGATGCCCATGTGGGTGATGTTGTCGGGGGTGCCGAAGAAGATCAGGTCGCCGGGTTGTTTGGCGGACTGCGGGACGTGGATCGTCGCGTTGTACTGCTGCTGGGCGGTGCGTGGCAGGTAGCGGCCCAGCTGCTTGTAGATGTACTGCGCGAAGCCGGAGCAGTCGAAGGCGTTGGGGCCGGTCGCGCCCCACACGTAGGGCTTGCCGGCCTGCAGGGACGCGAGGTAGACGGCCTTTTCGCCGATGGTGCTGCGGGGGATCGCCGTCGCGATGCCTCCCGGCCCGGAGCCCGGACCTGCCGTGGGGCTGCGGACGACGACGGTGGCGGCCTCCGCCGTCGAGGGGCGCAGCGCGGCGTCTCCGTCGAACACCGCGGTGATCGTGGTCGTGCTCAGCAGGCGGGCGCTGATGCGGGCGTCGCCGTCATCGTCGGTTCGCAGGATGGCGCTTTTCGACCAGCGGGTGCCGGTGACGACGACGATGTTGACCTGCTCACCCGCGACGGGTGCACCGGTCGTCGCCGCCGCGGCGTGGACCGTGAAGGTCACCTGGTCGTTGGGGCTGATCGTCGTCTTGTCGGGCGTGATGGTCAGGGCTGTGAACTGCTGCGTCGGGTTCGCGATCTCCGCTGCCAGTGCCACGCCGTCGGGTGCGTCCTGCGGGGCCGGCTGGTTGCCGAACATCGAGGCGCCGAGTGTGGATGCCTGCATGATCGGGTCGGCGGTGGGCTGGTCGTCGCCGGGGGTGTCGGAGGTGGCCGCGGCGAAGCCCGTCATCGAGGTGGCCAATGTTCCGCTGGCCAGGAGGGCGACGGTGGCTGCCCGACGCCGAGGCTCGGTCATCCGGCGGCGCGTAGACCCCCTGGTCGCCGTGCCCGGTCCCGATTCGGCGTCCAGGTCGTACCTCCTGGGCCACAGTCCGTCAAGCGACCACCGACCGCCGCCCTGAGCAGGCACCGCGTCCCCTCCCTCGCCGCGTCCTCGAACGCGTCCACCGCAGCAACGACGCCAGATAGTAGTACTACTGGTGTGATTGGTAGGAAAGGGTGGGGTGGCAGCGGGTCGGCCGGGCGCCTCGACGCGCAGGGCCTCCACGTCCGGGAGGCGTGCCGCCAATGCGCTCGTACCCGCCACGTCGTACTCGACCGCGGCGAGCGACCCAACACGCGGTAACAGCCCGTTCGTCGTCTGCCCAGTTCGAGATCGAACAGCTACTCCACCGCGACTTCGCCGTCGAACACGTCACCCTCCAGGTCGACCACCACCCCGCCGTGCTCGCCCTACGCCGCCGAACACCACCATCCATCGGCCACGTGCAGTGATCGGGATGTGCGGGCGTGGTCACGTCGATAGCAGAAGGAGCGGTCAGGGTCCGCAGATCGGGCCTGTCGGAGGCGTTCATCTCCGGGTACCCGGTCAGCCAGCGTCGGCATCGAGGTCGGAACCGATCTTTGGCTCAGGCCGCGCGGTGGCCTGAGCCGCCTGGGGATTGCGGGCCACCAGTCGCTCCACGATCCCGCGTTTGTATCGTTCGTGCCGCTCGATCGGGAAGCCGGCCGCCTGTACCTGCACCAGCGGCCGGCGTAGCAGCTACTCGCCACCGATGCGAACGATGATCGCCTCCAGAACGCGCTGGACGGCACGGACTTCCCGGCGGGCGCCGGCGACGTGGTCGAGCAGGAGCAGCCGATCCTGCTGCACCGCCTCACCGGCCTGTCACCCATGCCCTTCCCAGACATCCTCTGTAGGATTTTGGTCCTTAAGATTCGGAACTGGTGCCCAAATAACACCACCAACCCAGCAAGGCCCGGCCGAGCCGGCGAGTAGGCCCGCTCGTCATAGGGATGCAGGCGTCACCACCCCGGGCTAGGTACCACTCGTGCCGCCTTCTGTGGCCTCTCGGCCCCAATGTGGGATCTGTACGTAGTTTTTCAACTACGCACGGTAGTCAATGGTCGGCACCATCTCGCCCGCCTCTACTGTTCTGGGTAGCCGGTGACTCTCGGCGACACCCGTCACGACACCGGCTCGTGGGGCCCGGAACCGACAGCTCGTGGGACCAGGCGTGTCCGTGCTACCTACTACGCATCGTCGTATCCAAATGGACTAGTCTCGTTCACGACGTCACGTCCAACACCGGACCGAACGCCGAATCCTGCCCGCGGTCCCGGTGTCCCCTCCGAGTCGTCACCTCGGGCAGGAGCGGGGGACCCACCTCGCATGACCGGCCAGCGCCCCCTCCGGCGCGGGCCTTGGGGTGAAGCCCATCGCGTGCTTGCTGCGCGAGGGCCGGGCAGCCCAGCCCGAACCCGACAGCTCACCTCGCAGGCGTACGGGAAGGACCACACTTGTCCGCGCCCTCCGTACAGTGGGATACCGACACCCTGCCTGATACCAGCAGGGGTCGTCATCGCGGTCTGACCGCGGTGGCAAAGGTCCGAGGTCGTACCGCGGTCGCCGCGGCTACCACCGGTGCGATCGCGATGTCCGGCATCGCCCTCGCCGGCTGCGCCCCGGCAGCCGACACCTCGGCGGACGCGTTCGGAGATGACGGCTCCGTCACCACCGGCCTCAGCCTCGCCAGCGCCTTCGGCTCCGGGTCGATGGGCGGCTCTGGCACCGACGTCCGCCCGGTGAGCCTCGCGTCCACCCTTGGCGCCGACGGCACCGACACGGCGTCCGACCTGGCCGCGCCGACGCTGACGGCGAAGGCCGACGTCGACCTGTTCATCACGAACCCCGACGTCACCGCCTATGCGGACCAGCCGGTCGAAATCGGCTTCAAGCTGACCAACAAGGACACCAACCAGCCGCTGGCCAACCAGCTGGTCAAGGTCCAGGTCAAGCTACCGACCGGTTTCGCGACCTTCCTGCACCTGCAGACGAACAACGACGGGTACACCTCGTACACCGCGCGGGTGCTGACCACGACACAGATCACCGCGGTCTTCGACGGCACCGACGCACTGCAGTCCGCCACCGCCGACAACGTCGGCACGGTGAACGTCGCGGAGCGGCCGGCCCCCTCGGCGAGCCGGGGCGTCACGGTCAACGCCCCGTCGAACGGCGACCTGGGCGAGAAGGCCGTCTACCTGGCGTCGCTGCAGGCCGGCAAGCCCTACGTCTACGGCGCCAACGGGCCGGACTCGTTCGACTGCTCCAGCCTGGTGCAGTACGTCTACCGGCAGCTCGGCCGCAACCTGCCGAGGACGGCGGAGGCGCAGTACGAGGCCACGGTCCACGTCGACCAGGCGCACAAGGAAGTCGGCGACCTGATCTTCTTCGGCGCGCCGGGCGAGATCTACCACATGGGCATCTACGCCGGCGACGGGAAGATGTGGGCCGCGCCGCACTCCGGCACGGTCGTCCAGCTGCAGACGATCTGGAGCACGAGCTACCTCGTCGGCCGCGTCCTGTAGGAAGGCGCGGCGGGCGAGGAGGGCTTCCTCCTGAGCGTTACGTTCGGCCGGCTTCGGCTGCCCCGCTCAGGCGGACCTGCCCGCGAACCCCTCCCCTGCGGGTTCGCGGACGTGGCCTGGCGGCCCGGCCAGCTCCCGCTGGCGGGACCGCCGCTCACGGAGTTCCCGAAGCCCCGGGGCCCGTTGACGCCCGACAAGACGACGGCATAGCGGTGCTGCTCGCCAGCCGTTCTCGGCGGCGGTGATTTCCGGCCCGGACACAACGTCGGCCGCGCTGGCCCTTCGCCGCCGACCCGTCCCGTTTTTCTCCGAGCACGTTCCAGAACTCTTCATGTAGGTAGCAGCAGGCGCGGCCCTCGCCCCTTAGCCGCGCCATCCACGACGTCCGCCGGTGGCATCGAGGGCTTCCCCTCCCGCCCTCGGATTCCGCCAGCGGACTACCCGCCGTCCGAACCCCTCGGTGGCGGCCCGACCGGCTCGCCCCCACGGCCCCGGGCCGAGAGTGACGCACCGCCCGGCCGTGACCGCCTGCGGCCACATCCACACCCCCGATATGACGGCCGTCGACGAAGGCCACCTGCTCGTCGCCACCAGCGATGGCATCTACGAATCCCGCGACGCTGGTGCCACCTTTGCCCGGATCCTCCCACTGGCCGAAGGCTGACAGGCACTACCGCACGCCTAGACCGGATGGCCGGCTCCCTCCACCGAGCCCGAGCCGAAGACGTCCTGCACTGGCAACACCACCAACGCCCTATCTCCGCAGAGACCCTCCGCAAACGGCTCCACGTCGGCGCCCCCGTCGCCCGCAGACTCGTCACCCAGCTACGCACCGACACCCACACCAAGATCGAACGCGGCGCCTCGCCGCCAGACGGCGAACCCGAGCAAGCCGTCTAACCCGAACTTACTTGATCTAGGACGCACTGCGGGCTCGTGACTTGCGGGTTCGCGGCAGCCATTGATCGTCTTACTGACTACCAACGGTCTTGGAGATAGGCGCGCCGATTAGCTGGAAGACCTTTCTCTGGGTTTCGGTGGCGTTCGTGAGTA
>NZ_JASNFO010000045.1:0-131955 GCF_032027725.1 Pseudofrankia coriaricola
AGCCGGCGGTGGTTGTACCAGTCGATGTACTCCGCGACCGCGATCTCGAGATCGGAGTGGCCGGTCCACGGCCCTCTGCTACGGATCAGTTCGGCCTTGAACAGCGAGTTGAACGCCTCGGCCATCGCGTTGTCGTAGGAATCACCGGCGGAACCGACCGAAGCGACCGCGTCGACCTCGCCGAGCGTCTCGGTGTACTTGATCGAGATATATTGCGAGCCCCTGTCAGAATGGTGGATGAGCTTCGCCAGGTCGGCGCCGGCGCGCCGGCGGGTCCAGACCGCCATGTTCAGCGCGTCGATCGCCAACTCCTTGTAGAGGTTTCTGGAAAGCTGCCAGCCGACGATTCTTCGGGAGAAGACGTCGAGGACGAACGCCGCGTAGACCCAGCCGGAAAACGTGCGGATGTAGGTGATGTCAGCGACCCACAGCCTGTTCGGCGCCGGGGCAACGAACTTCCGTCTGACCAGGTCAGGCCGGGTGTCCGGCCCCTGGGCACGCACCGTCGTCCGCGGCGCCCGCAGCCGGGAGACGCCCCGCAGGCCGGCGTGGCGCATGAGACGGGCCACCGTGCAGCGGGCAATGTGGCGACCGCCGACCCCGCCCTCACGGGCCAGCTGCGCATAGACCTTCCGCACACCGTAGACACCGTAGTTATCAGTGTGTACCCGTTCTATCTCCTTCAAGGTCTCGGTATCGGTAGCCGCCCGTCGCGACGGCGACCGTTTCTTCGAGGTGTAGTAGGTACTCGGGGCGATCTGGATACCGGCATCCTTCAGCACGGCACAGATCGGCTCGACCCCGAACCGTTCCTTGTGCCCGTCGATATAGTCGATGACTACCGGCGCGGGCGGTCGAGCTCCGCCGCGAAGAAAGCCGACGCCGACTTCAGAATCTCGTTCGCCCGCCGCAACTCCCGGTTCTCCCGCTCCAACTGCGCCAGCCGCTCGGCCACCTCACTCGGCACACCCGGCCGCGTGCCCGCGTCGACCTCGGCCTTCGCGACCCACACCCGCAGCGTCTCCGGTGAGATCCCCAGCTGCGCGCCGATCCGCTGACACGCGCCCTTCGCGCTCGTCCCCGACTCGGCCCTGGCGTCCAGCACCAGCCGGATCGCCCGTTCCCGCAGCTCATCGGGGTACTTCCTCGGCGCACCCATGTCGTCCGCTTCCTCCTGGTTTGACTCCCTCCATCAAACCCGGCGCGGTTCACTGCGGAGGTCGGACAGGTATCTGGCGCGGTTGGGGTGGTCGGTGGGGGTGGCGTCCACCGTCTGTCGAAACAGGTCGATGGTGTCGTTCAGGTCCGCCAGCTCCCCGACCCGCTCGAACCGGGCCTGTAGGGCGAGGCCGAGGTTGGACAGGTACATGGCGCGGTCGGGGTGGTCGGTGGGGGTGGCGTCCACCGCCTGTCGAAACAGGTCGATGGCGTCGTTCAGGGTGGCCCGGTCACCGCTGCGCATCGTCTCGCGCAGCAGAGCGACCGCACGAGCGGACCAGGCCTGGGCAGAACTGGCCGCGTCCGGCCGCTGGTCGCCGAAGAAGGTGCGCACCTCGTCGGGGACCGCGTCTGGGCGGGCCTGGTACACGGGCGCGAACAACGCCAGCGCGGCGGCGAGATCCTCCTGGTCCTCACCGGACTCGAGGACCAGGTAGCGCGCCCAGTGCAGCCACCCCGCCATCCGGGCGATCTCCAGGTCCTCCGCTGGATCGGGGACCGTGTCGAGCAGAGCCGTCATCTCGGCGACCGCTTCTGGATCCAGAACCGTGGCCGGATTCCGGTCGACTTGAAACCGTTCCAGCCGTGCCCGCACTTGTTCGAGCAGACGCTCCCGCATCCTTCGCCCCCGTAATATCCGCGAGGCCCAGCCCCGCAGTCCCCGCACGCCGCTGACGCAGACGGCACGAACAGTCACGTTCACGCTATAGCGGGCCATACCGAGGGGCGGCAGAGACGCGCCCTTCCCGCAGCCCCAAGGGGACCGCCCCACCACCGAGGCGCGATGTTCCCGAGGCTGCGTCCGGTTGGGGTCACACGAACACCACACGGCCAACCACCCTGCGCGAGCCGGATTGGAGTCCACCGCAACGTTCGTGGGTGACCCGGCGAGACAGCGTCGAGCCAGGCGTCCCGCGTGAACGTGGAGGGCAGACAGCGCAGGTCCAGCGGGGACGACAGGATTGATCAGCTCGCCAGTCTCCACGAGTAGCCGCGGAGAAGGTGCTGTCGTTCTCGGCGCCCAAGCCGATCACGCGTGCCGTATACACCTTCCACGCGAGAGAAACCTGACGGCGCTGCGCACATCGCGCAAGACCCAGCCCTGGACGAGGCGTTCTTGTAGTTACTGCGGAAGTTACACCCCGCTCACGGAGAGCCGATAACGGGGAGGCCGAGGCCGATGGGGCCGGGTGGACGTGCGCGGTCCAGGCTCACGAGCTTGCGTGTCGCGGCGTCCAGACTCGTCTGGAGCCCCTGGACCTCGCCGCGCCAGCCGTTGGCGCGCGCTTCACGGATCCGGTCGCCGAGATTGCTGATGATCGCGACGAGTCGTCCGCATTGGCGGGGGTCGACCCGGAGGCTGGAACACCGCAGGCGGGCTTCCGAACCGCCGCAGCCGCTCAGGACAGCCATGAGGACGGTGAGAAAGGTGAGCGCCGCCGCGGCGACCTTTCCGAGCGGCCACGGTGGATCTCTGCCGGTGGGTGATCGTCGAGCGTGAGCAGGTGTGGGTGGCATCGTTGTTCTCCTCGTTTGTTGAGAACCACACGCTGAGGTGGAGATCTGGCTCCTGGTCAGGATCATGCGAGCAAGGACGGACGAGCCCGGTGAGCTCGCGGGCCTTACCGCCCGGTCCGGTGACCCGGTCCACCCAGTAGCTCGGTGATCTACTGGGTGGACCTCGGCCGCGGGGTCCGCGGCGGTGCGGTTCCTGGTCCGTCCTCGTTTGCCGGGCCGGTTCTTACGGCGGCCGAGGCTGCGGTCGAACCGGGCCGCGCCCGGCGGGCTCTTCGACGCCTGCGGAGGCGGGGCTCGGTGGTCGGCCCCCTGTTCCGACCACCGAGGCCCGCGTTGTCGTGGCGGTGCTGTGGCGATCGCTGGGTGGTCAGGTGACGGTGAACTCGTGCTTCATGCCGCGGGTGAACTGTGGTTCGCCGGTGGGTGGGACGCCGCTTTCGGCGGCCTGCGGGGTGAGCCCGATCGGCACGGTGGAGACCATCAGGTAGTTGCCAGGCGGTAGGTCGACGACGGCCGTGTCGGTCTGGTCAGGAGTGACGAACAGCCCCCCGACGAACTCCGTGAGTTTGGCCGACTCTTCCTCGGGCAGGGCGAGTAGCTCGTCGAAGGACTGGGTCGTCCCCGGCAGTTTGCGCAGCAGCATCAGTTCGTGCAGCTCGCCGCCGCCGCCGATGAAACGGATCACTGCCAGGCCTGTGGGAAGGCTGTCCGGAGCGCCGTGGAACGCGTAGTCGGCCGCGGTGATGGTGATCTTTTGTGCTCCGCAGGCGGGCACTGCGGCCTCGTTCACGGCTGCCTCCGCCGGTAGGAAGGCGGGATCGTCGAGCGCCTCGAGGCCACCCTCTTTTATGATCTTCCCGATCGTCGCGGTGGCGTTGGCCGCGGCTGGTGGAGCGCCGGAGACGACGTTGTCGAGGAGCGGTAGGAGCTCCTCGTCGAACCACCGCTGGGCGATCTTGTCGGCTGTTGCCGCGTCCGCGTCGGCGGGGACGTCAGGCTCGGTCAGGTTGATCGCGACAAGGTCCGAACACCACTCCTCGGCCAGCGCCGACGACGACGCCGACGACGCGGCCAGAGGCTGCGCCCCGGGCACCGATCCGATCCCGTCGTCCGCGCCGCACCCGGCGAGGACCGCCCCCACCACGGCCGCCGCGAGCGCGGGAAGTACAAGCCGCCCGCGGACTCCCCCGATTACCGCCATGTCTTCCTCCAGAAAAGTTTTTACACTTGGACAAGGGCGTAACCAAAGCCGTCGCCAGGGGCGGAATCAAGCAGCCTGACGCGGTGGGCTGGCAAGAAGCACAGACGGCTACGCCCATACAAAAGGTTCACAGCATGGTGATCCGGGCTCGCGGAGCGAGACCCTGAAGCGGCCGTAGAGCCACGAATCCGACGGCGGCCGGTAGGGAAGGAAGGCGGCGGGACAGGGTTCGGCGCTCTGCGGCCCGCTCAGGGCCGTTCCGGCGCGGGTATGTGGATCAGGGGCTGCTCGTCCCAGCTGGGACCATGCCGTGGACGGGCGAGCATCCCAGCCACGCCGCTAGCTGATCTTCTTCCAGTGGGTGAGTGTGAAGCTGTTGTAGCAGTCGGCTCCGGCGTTCTGGCCGAACCCGACGAAGTCGCTCAACACGAGATCGGTCCCGTCCACCTGCCAGCCGAACCGGTATGGGTCTGGCACGCCGCATTCGCCGGGCTTGCAGCCGTTGAGCTTGGCCACCGCGGTGAGGTCCGACGCGAGCCAGACCGTCTTCGCGTCACCGCGTACCGGCCCGGCCTCGACGATCATGTCGCCTTCCCGGTGACGGCTGTTGCCGCAGCCATCTCCGTTGGTGTCGATCCACCGGCAGGCGAGTGTGTAGGTTCCGTTCTTGATAGTGAGCGTCCAGGTTCCCGCGGCGCTCGTGTCGTAGCCGCCGCTGGCAAGGATGGCGTCGGTCGTCAGGCTTGTCCGGTAGACGCCGTTGGGGATCGGTGGCTCGCTGGCGGGCAGGGTGGTGGATTCCACGGCCGGAGGCGGCGTGGTCGAGGTCGAGCGGGCTGTGGCGGCGGCCAAAGTCGCGGGCGAGGTTGCGGTCGACATGGTGCCTGTGCCGGAGCTACCGCACGCGGCAAGCATCGCGGTCGCGGCGGCGAGTGCAGCGATGAGTCGCGAGATTCGCGGAATGGTCATGGTTGGTGTCCTCCAGCCGGGCATGTTGGCGAGGACGTTACGGACGGACCGGGGTCGACCGACACCGTGCTAACTCGGTGTGGGGTTATCGACCTTGAATCCGCTAACGGGGCGGCGCAGAAGATCCCGGGCGTGGCGGGCGCAGGAGTGTCAGGACGGCCAGCACGCGCCGGTTGACGTCCGGGTCCGGTTCCAGGCCGAGCTTGCGGAACAGCGCGGCGCACAGCGACTCGACGCTGCGTTCGGCGATCCCGAGCCGGGTCGCGACCGCGGCGTTGGAGCGGCCTTCGGCGAGGAGCGTGAGGACCTGTCGCTCGCGGCTGGTGAGGTCCTTGAGCGGAGAGTTGGCCCGCATCGCCATGAGCCGTTCGATGATCGTCGGGTCGACGACGCACTCGCCGGCGTGTATCCGTTCCAATGCGTCGACGAGTGTCGTCAGGTCGGCTACGCGCTCCTTCAGCAGGTAGCCCAGCCCTGCCGGACGGTTGGCCAGCAGCCGGTCGGCGTAGCGCGGCTGAAGGTACTCGCTGAGCACGAGCACGGCAGTGTCGGGGTGCCTGTCGCGGATGATGCGGGCGGCCACGATGCCCTCGTCCGTGCGGGTCGGTGGCATGCGGATGTCGACGATCGCGGCGTCAGGGCGGGCGGTGGCGACGAGCCGGAGCAGTTCGGTGCCGTCGGCTGCCTCGCCGACGATCTCGACCTCGGTCGGCGCCAGGAGGTGTCTGAGGCCGGCGCGCACGATCAGCGTGTCGTCGGCGATCACGATGCGCATAGCCACACTCCTGTAAGCCAGGTGGTGTGGGCATCATTGTCGACGATGAAGATGCCACCTGTCGCACCTACCCGGTCGGACGCGTCGGTGATCCGGTCGGCCGCGGAAACGTTCATGGTGATCCGAACGACCACGGTGAAGGAATCGCCGATCACCCCGACGCGGACGGACGCCGGGCCGGCAGCCGCGCCGCGCTCGGCGATCGCCAGCCCGGCGGCGACGACGCCGTACGCGGCCCGCTCCACCGGCGCCGCGAGTGACGGCAGATCCCCGATCGTCAGGTCGACCTCGAGATCGGTGAAGTCGACCAGGTCCTCGATGGCGGCCTCGAGTCCCTCTGCGCCGAGGACCCCGAGCAGGGCGCCGTGCGAGATGTCCCGCAGGCCGGCGAGCGCGTCGTGTATCAGAGCCTGGATCCGCCTGACGGCCTGGACGCCCGCGTCGGGTAGCCGGTTGCGCGCCGCTGAAAGGTGTATCGCCGCGCCGACCAGCCGCTGCTGCGCGCCGTCGTGCAGGTCTCGCTCGATGCGCCGCCGCTCGGCGTCGGCCGTCGCCACGATGCGCGCCTGGGAGGCGCGCAGGTCGGCGAGCCGGACCCTTCCCATCACGTCCAGCCGGGCGTTGTCCAGCGCCAGCCGCAGCGTCGGCGGAAGGGCCGTCAGGTCCGGGTGTGCCCGCGACGCGGCCACCAGACGCACGGCGGGTTCGCCGTCCCGACCGGTCAGCACGACAGCCGCCGGGAACGCACCCGCCTCGGCGTTCACCTCCAGTCCGTCCACATCGACCCAGCGGGACGATCCCGGGACAGCGAAATGCACATCCCGAACGCCGCGCAACCGGATCCCGGAGCCGTTGTCGAGCTGCCGGGCGAGGACGGCGAGGTCACGGCGAGCCTGCCACCGCCGTAGCACCGCGACCAGCACGACGGCGGTGACCAGGGCGACCGCGGCAGTGCGGACCTGATCAGGCAGCGGCGTCGAGGTGAGCTCCCCCCAGCGCCACCAGGGCATCACGTCGGCGACGGCGAAGGCCACGGCACTGGCGGCGACGCCGGCGCGAACCAGTGCGCGGCCATGGCCGCGGCACGCGAGACCGACCACCAGCGTGGCGGCACACAGATCGGGAACCAGCGCCGCGCCAAGGGCGAAGCGTGCGCCGAGGCGGTCGGCCAGCGGCGCGCTCAGATCCGCGCACGGGCTCAGGCAGCCCGGGTCCAGCAGCGGCTGGTAGCCGGCGAGATGCACCACGAAGGCGAGCACCGTGAACAGCGCGACCGCGACGCTCCAACGCCGCGCCGGGTCGAGCACGACGGCGAAGCCCACCTGTGCCAGCACCGGGCTCGCCAGCGCCACCGCCATCACCGGGTCGGTCAAGCCCTGCAACCCCTGTAGCGACCCGGCCAGCCACACCGCGGCGACGATCGCGAGGCCGACACTCGCCGGCTCGGGCCGCCGCGGTGGCGCCCAGCAGGTCAGCACGGCAGTCAGCGAGACCGCGACACCAGCCGGCCCGACCGCGGCAGGCGAATCGACCGTCGCGAACGGCTCGACGCCTGCCGCCGTCGCCCACGTGCAGCCCGCGAGCAGCGTCGCCACAACGCCAGGTGCGCGTGGCATCAGCCCGCCGACCACGAACCGGCGGGCGGCGGCGGGCAGCAGTCCAGCGACGCGTCGCGGCCGGACCCTGGCGGTTGCCGTGGTAGCTCGGTGTCCGTGAACAGCCGGCCACATTAGCGTCCACCGCGCCGGCCGAGCGCCCGGCACGGCACCGAGGAAGGACGCCGACGATGCGCACCATTCGACGACCGGCCGTCGCGGCCGCCCTGCTCGCCCTGTCCGCTGCCGCCGCCTGCGGGTCGCCTCCGGTGGCGGACAAGACCGGCGACCGAACGGTCGTGCTGACCCTTGGCACGATCGACGTGCTCGACCCGAACGGCCAGAGCCCGGCCGCGACCGCCCTGGTCAAGACGCTGTCTGACCTGTCGGGCGGACGGCTGAAGGTGCGCACGACGACCGAGTTCGAAAGCGGCCAGCCGAACGCCGAGTCCGACCTGGTGAAGGCGATCGGCTTGGGGAAGTTCGACCTGGGCATCCCCTCCGCGCGGGCCTTCGCCGCCGCGGGGCTGCCCGGACTGCAGGCGTTGGAAGCGCCATTTGTGATCACGTCGCGGGCAGCCGAGAACGCGATCGCCACCGGTCCTGTCGGCAGGGATCTGCTCGCGACACTCGACTCGAGCGACGTGGCTGGCCTCGCGCTGGCCCCCGGCCCGCTGCGCCGCCCGTTTGGCAAGCGGCCGCTGCTCTCCCCCGCCGACTGGCAGGGGACCACGTTCCGCTCGTTCAACTCGCCGGCGCAGACGCAGACCATCACCGCGCTCGGCGGTCGACCGGTCACCGCGAGCTTCGACTTCGCCACCCTGGTCGCCCAGGGCACGTTGCAGGGCGCCGAGATCGACATCGCGCAGTACCAGCGGAACCACTACGGCGCGCTGCTGCCGGCGGTGACCGGCAACGTCGTGCTGTGGCCGAAGATCACAGTGCTCACGATCAACCGTGCGACATACGAACGTCTCGACCCGCGGCAGCGGAGCTGGCTGCGGCAGGCCGCGGACACCGCGGTGCAAGCCACCCTCGACTACGCCTACGACGAGGCCGCTCCCGCCGCGGCGATGTGCGCCGCCGGCGTCAGGTTCTACGACGCGGCTGACGCCGATGTCGCGGCACTCCACAACGCCGTACGACCAGTGCTGGACAGCCTGGCAGCCGACCCGGTGTCGGCCCACCTGCTGGCGAAGATCCAGCAGGTGGTCGCTGAGCACCCCGGGGTTGACCTTCCAGACATCCCGGCGGACTGCCTCACGAGGTAGCGGGGACAGGCAGGCGCACCACCACCCGGGTACCCCCGCCCGGTGGGCTGCCAATGGCAACGCTCGCACCGATCGCCCCGGCCCGGTCCGCAAGCCCGGAAAGGCCCGCTCCGGCCGCGTCAGCGCCACCCCGCCCGTCGTCACTGATCTCCAGCACAACACTGCCGGCACCCCCCGCCAACCGAACCTCGATCCGTCCCGCCGCCGCGTGCTTGACAGCATTGACGACCGCCTCACGACCGATGAAGAACAGCGCCGCCTCGACCGGCGCGGACAGCCACGGAGCACCCTCAGCCACCACCGCGACGGGCACCGGCGAACCGTCGGCCAGCGTACGGAACGCGGCAGCGAGCCGACCATGGCCCAGCGCGACCGCCGGCACCCCACGCACGAGCCCGGACAGCTCCGCCTGCACCGCGCCCAGCGACTCGGCGACGGTATCGAGCGCGAGCCCGGCCTCGCCGACGCGAGGCACTTCGGCCAGCTGCGCCGCGGCGGCGGCGACCGGAGTACTGACGCGGTCGGACAGCGCTTCGGTAACCAGAGCCCGTTCGCGATCGACGGCGCCGATGAGCCGCAACCGCGCCGCGGCGAGGCCGGTGAGCCGCCGCTCGTCGGCGGCACGCAACCGCTGATGCTCCACAACGAGCCGCACCGACCGTTGCACCGCCGCCACGACGACAGGATCAGCCAGCAGCGGCGACGTCGAACGAACGGTCGCCACCACCTCACCCGCGACCCGCACCGCCAGACCCGACCCGACCGCACCGCCGACGACCTCGAGGCGCGGATCACGAAGCAGGGCACCCAACACGGCGGCCAACCCGCCCATACCGGCTGCCCCGTCGTCCCCGATCAACTGCCGGCTCAGCGACTCCGGTGCGATCCCTCCCAGCCAGGTCGCGACAACGAAACCGAGGGCCACGAGGCACATCGCGGTCTGATAGACCCCCGGCTCCGCCGGCCGGGCGGTCGCCCCCAGCCAATGCGCGTGCACAAGCACCCCGGCCAGCAGAACCGCGGCGCACCCCGTGTAGGCACGCCGACGCGGCAGCCCACGCGCACCGGTCCACGCCACCAGCGCCGCCTCGATCCCGAAAGCGACCGCCACGATCACCGGACCAGGGATCGCGACCGCCATGGCCGCACCCGCGACGAGCCCGAACAGCGGCAACCCGGCGCGCAGGCGACCGAACGGATGGGCCGCCAGCATCAGCAGCAGCGCCGCCTGGTGCAGCGGCACGGCCCAACCCCACACCGAACCGGCCAGCCACGCCAGGCCGACAAGTGCGACGAGGACCCGCTGCGCCGCCGGGCCACGCCCCGCTGCCCCGGCGACGACGAAGGCAAGCCCGGTCGCCACATCACCGACAACTGTCGCCGAGGCGTGCCCGTACATCGCGACGTCGCTACGCCACGCCGCGGCAGCGAGCCACACGGCCGCGGACGCCAGCGCAACGGCACCCACGACCGCACGACCCCTCCCAGCTGGCACCGGTAAATAGTTACCCGCAGGAGGCCTGTACCGTGCCAGAACTCGGTTTCAGGCCGTGACCTGCGGTTTCGCTGCCTCACGCGGCGGTGCATACCGCCCGGTCCGGTGACCTAGTCCACGCAGTAGCTCGGTGATCTACTGGGTGGACCTCGGCCGCGGGGTCCGCGGCGGTGCGGTTCCTGGTCCGTCCGCGTTTGCCGGGCCGGTTCTTACGGCGGCCGAGGCTGCGGTCGAACCGGGCCGCGCTCGGCGGGCTCTTCGACGCCTGTGGAGGTGGGGCTCGGTGGTCGGCCCCCTGTTCCGACCACCGAGGCCTGAGTTGTCGTGGCGGTGCTGTGGCGATCGCTGGGTGGTCAGGTGACGGTGAACTCGTGCTTCATCCCGCCGGTGAACGGTGGTAGGCCCGCCGGGCGTCCCCGGACCCGGCCCGGCCCGGTGGCCGGGACAAGGCGTACTCGTCTCGCGGTGACCGTGCCTACCTGCGCGGACGCGGGATCACGGCGGTCGTCCCGGAGAAGGTCGACCAGGCCGCGAACCGCAGGAGGAAAGGCCGGGCGGGGGCCGGCCCGTCCGCCGTGACGTCGAGCTCTGCAAGGAGCGGAACACCGTCGAACGGCTGATCAACAGGTTGAAGGTCTGGCGGGGTATCGCGACCCGCTATGACAACACCCCGGGCAGCTACCTCGCCGGTCTTCACTTCCGCGCCCCCATGATCTGGATCAAGGAACTCGCGCAGGCCACCTCCTGATCACAACCAGATACGCGCTCTAGCCGCGTGGCTTGGCTAGGACGGAGACCATCACGACCCAGATCGGCAACAGCGTGAACGGGACGAACCCGGCCGGGCCCAGTGGAGCGAGCACGCCCAGAACGAGTGAGACAATGGCCAGCCATTTGGGCAGGGCGCCGGTGGTCCACGCGGACAGGCCGGTGCCGACGTACAGGCAGATCATCGACAGCATGAGCGGCAGGAAGAACGCGTTGCTGATCACGTTGATCGCTTGGGCGGTCTCCGGGATACCCGTCTGGACGGCGTGATACATCGCCGCGTCAGTGACACCGAAGAGGGACAACGTGAGCGCGAGCAGCGCCGCACCGATCAGGCCGACCTGCGAGGTCCAGGTGCCACCCCCGACGGCGCGACGGAACGACACGCCCCAGAAGACGATCAACGCGGCGAACGCCTGGATAGCCATGTCGCCGTAGAGGGTCGCCCGGCCCAGGGTGTATTCCTTCAGGACGGTGGCACCGGTCGCCTCGGCGTCGATCTCGGGCGAGGCGAAGACGAGGAACGCGAGCGCGAAGGTGAGCAGGAAGACGACGGAGAGGCCGATGAGAACGGGCCGAAGCGAAGAACCGGCCCCGGTCTGTGGTTCGGTATCGAGAGCGGTGGACATGGTGCGACCTTTCTTTCGGGCTCGTGCCGCGCCAGTCGCGGCCTTCGCTCGCCACGCTCGTCCGCTCGGGCCCGCCGATCGTCAGTGCAGGCCAGGAAACCGTCGTCAGGGAATTCCCTGACGACCTCCGGTCGGAACGCTGGCATCCTGGCGGCATGGGCAGCACGTTCAGGCTGACGCTGTCACGCTCCGCGGTCGTCCTCGTCGGCGCGGCCAACGTCGCTGCCGCCGCCGGTTCTCTGGCCGGTGACGTGTGGCTGGCCAGCCACGGGTATCCGGATCGCTCGCGGGGGAGCGACCCGACAACCTGGGCCTTTCTCGCGGCGTGGCTGTCCTCCGTCGGAGTCGGTTCGCTGGCCGCCTGGTTGCAGCCGCGTCACCCAGCGGGTTGGCTGTTCCTGTTGCTCGGCTCGGCCATCAGCGTCGGGTCGGCCGCCATCGACACCGTCGCGGTCTTCGGCCTCGACGTCGAACCGCACGCGCACACGATGGGGGCGGTGGCGGCGGTACTCAGCGACATCTCGTTCGTGTGGTTCCTTGCCCCCCTTGCGCTGGTACTGCTGCTGACGCCGACGGGACGTCCGCTCTCGCCGCGGTGGCGGTGGGTGGCGCGGCTGATCCTGCCGGCCGCCGCGGTCGCCTGCCTGTTGGCGCTGGTGTCCGTTCGACCGCTGGACGCTCCGTACGAAGATGTCACCAATCCCTGGCGCAACCCGGCCGTGGCCCGATTCACCGACCCGATGCTGGTCGCCTGCGTGTACTACCTGATGCTCGCCGTCCTGCTCGGCGGCGTCTCGCTCGTGCTCCGGTTCCGCCGCGCCCGGGGTGAGGAGCGCAGGCAGCTCGCCTGGCTCACGCTCGCCGCCGCCACCGTGCCTCCGTCGATCGCCGTCGCGTTCGTCGCCATCGCACTAGGTCTGAGCCACGACGTCGTCGTGCTGGTCTCCGTGATGTTCATCGTCTCGGTGCCAATCGGCACCGGCCTGGCCGTGCTCCGCTTCCAGCTGTACGACGTGGACCGGTTCGTCACCCGCGCCGTGACGTACGGCCTGCTCTCGGCGGTCCTCACGGCCGTTTACGCGGTGGCGGTGCTCGCCGTGGCGCGAGTGCCTGGCGAACGTCTCGGCCCTCCGGCCGTCGGCGCCACGATCGGGGCGGTCGCCGCGGCGCTGCTGTTCCTCCCGCTGCGATCCTGGCTGCAGGACACGCTCGACCGCCGCTTCAACAAGCGACGCTACCGGGCCGAGGCGACCGTGCGGGCGGCACTCGAACACGGCAAGGCAGGGGGCGACGTCGACGCCCTGCTGCGGGACGCGCTGGAGGACCCGTCGGCGTACGCGGTATTCGCCGACGAGGTATCAGGCCGGTGGATTCGGGCCGACGGGCGCCAGGCCGCCGCGGGGGATGACACCGTTCCGGCGACGCACGCTGGCACCGAGGTCGCCCGCCTGCACCACGACCCGGCCCGCAGCGACCCGGGCACCGTCCGCGCTGTCGCCGAGCTGGCTGCCGGCGAGCTGGACAACATCCGGCTGCGGGCGCACCTGCGGGCCGCCGGGCAGCGCCTGGTGGCCGCGCAGTTCGCCGAGCGGCGTCGGGTGGAGCAGGATCTGCACGACGGTGCGCAGCAGTCCCTGCTCGCGTTGGCGTTCGAGCTGCGGGCCGCGGAGCTGTCCGGCGAACCGACCCGCATGCGAACGGCGCTGGCGGCCGGGGCGGAAGCGGCCGGACGGACGATCCGGGAACTCCGCGAGCTGGCCAACGGCCTGCGTCCGGCCGCACTCACCGACGGCGGGCTCCCCGCCGCCCTGGAGGAGACCGCCCGCCGGGCGACCGTGCCCGTCGAGCTGTCGGTCGACGTGCCGCGACTGCCCGAGCCCATCGAGCTGACCGCGTGGTTCCTGGTCACCGAAATCATCGTCAACGCGCAGAAGCACGCCGCCGCGTCACGCATCCAAGTGCAGGCCCACATCGCCGACGACCGGAAGCTGCACCTCGCCGTCACCGACGACGGTGTCGGTGGCGCCGACTCCAACGGGAACGGCCTTCGCGGGCTGCGGGACCGCGCGGACACGATCGGCGGGCACCTGTCGCTGCACTCACCGCCGGGCCAGGGGACCGTCGTCGAGGTGGTGCTGCCGTGCGGGTTGTGATCGCCGACGACTCGGGCCTGCTGCGCGACGGGCTGGAGCGCCTGCTCACCGAGGTGGGCGTCGAGGTGGCGGCGAAGGTCGCTGACGCCGCCGCGCTGCTGCCCGCGGTACAGATCCATCAACCGGAGGTCGCCATCGTCGACATCCGGATGCCGCCGACATTCACCCACGAGGGCGCCAGGGCAGCGCTCGCCCTGCGCGCGGCCCATCCGACCATCGGCATCCTGCTGCTCTCGCAAGTCATCGAGACAACCTTTGTCGCCGACCTGGTCCGGTCCAGCCCGCGCAGTCTCGGCTACCTCCTCAAGGACCGCATCGTCAACGTCTCCGTGCTGCGGGACGCGCTACGCCGCATCGCGGCCGGCGAAACCGTGATCGACCCCGAGCTCATCGGGCTGCTCATGGGCAACCGGGCCGTCGCCGTCCAGCTGGCGCGCCTGACCGAGCGAGAGCGCGAGGTGCTCGACCTGATGGCCGCAGGTCGCTCGAACCAGGGCATCGCGTCATGCCTGGTGATCGACACGAAGACGGTAGAAAGCCACGTCGCACGGATCCTCGCCAAGCTCGACCTTCCGCCCGCACCCGATGACCACCGTCGAGTGCTCGCCGTACTGACCTGGCTTCGGCGCTAAGCCGGCACGGCAACCAGGGCCGGCTCGCCGCGCTGAGCGAACGCGAACGCACCGTGCTGGCGCTGATGGCCCAGGGCCGGTCCAACGCGGCTATCTCCCGCCAGCTCGTCCTCGGGCCAAGACCGTCGAAAGCCACATCGCCAGCATCCTCACCAAACTGGACCTGCTCCCCGAACCCGACGACAACCGCCGGGTGCTGGCCGTACTCACCTGGCTTCAACCCTGACCCAGCTCCCGGCCTCGCGTCAATGGTGTTGGTCTTCGCAGGGCATTGGGTTCTCCAGCACATAGCAACTGACCGCATTCGTGGTGCTCGTCGTTCGGAAGGGATGTCCATGGTCGTCGATGGACAGGACGCCGGTCCGGCCCTCGGCTGACCACGACAGCTCGACGGACCATAGGCATTCGCAGTTCTGCGTGTTCGCAACGATCTGCAGGGTCTCCGCGTCAGTACGTGACACTCTGTAGGGAAACGAGATAGGCGTCCGCTGGACGGAAGGAACGCCGTCGAACTCCGCCGAAGCACTGTCGTAATATGTACCGATCTTTGGCGGGTTGACGTCGAGATCGACTGTCATATAGCGGTAGCTGCCCGAGTCTCCGCACTGCGCGGCCAGAACCGTCCCAGTGATGGGTGGCCGTCGTTCATGTACGCGAATCCTAACGTCGGTCAATGTAACCTGGGATTCGGAAGTCCCCTGCATGGTAATCAGCACGGTGCTCGGTGAGGCAATCACGCCGTCGGCACCTGGTTTCCAGTCCTTCCAACCTTGCTCCGAGACGCGGTCCGGCGGAATGGCGGCGTCTATCTGTTCCGGCGGCCGGGGAACCACCCATTCGTTGCCGCACACCGTCGTCCGCATTCTGACAGCGGCCGTCAGGGGAGCGTCAGAGTTCTGCCGACTGCTGGCGTCTACCGTCGAGCGGACGCCCGGGCTGCCATTTGCCCCCGCCGAGTCGTCGCCGGCTCGGACCAGTGCGACGCTCGTAAGCATAACTCCCAGCGCCATGAGGAGTCCGAGCGCGGACCTCCTGGTCCGTCTCGTGGCCACCAGGCGCAGCAGAGGGCTCCTCGGAACGCGAGGCTCCGCGGGGGATAACGTTTTCCCGATTCTCCCGGGCACTGACCCTTCGGAGTGAAGGGTTTCCGACGCATGCAGCCCAGCCTCTACGGGGGGATGTAGACCCGGGAATGCAGGCGGCGAAAGACCGTTGCTGCGGCCTGGGCCGGGGACCTCCGGTGGTTCGGGTGCGGTGTTAGCGTGTGACCGCCGTTCGGGGAACTGCGGTGGGGCCGAGGGCTTTGCGCGGCCCTTCTCGACCGCCTCCATTACGTGCAGAAGCTGAGTGCGGGCCGCATTCTCGCCCATCTGGAAGATGTCGAAGTGGACTATGCCGCCCAGCAGGCCCGGCAGCGCGCATTTCTCAATACGGATCGGGACGAGTTTACGGCCGATTCCACGTGGATCCTGCCGCATCGCCGCATCCCACTCGGCTTCCAGCTGCGCCGAATCAAGATACGCTTGGGACACGACCGCTATCGTGCGTGTCGAATATCTCAGACCGCCCTGAATAAGGGTTGACCACCGTACACCCGGCACCGCTTCCCATGCCTGCAGATGGACACGGTAGCCCGCGGACTCAAGCTGCCAGGATATCCACTCAGCCCACGCCAAATCCTGGTGGTGATAGGACACAAAAAAATCCCACCGGACGGCCTGGGCCGCGTCTGTCAAAGAGCGCCCGTCGCCCGCTGTGCCCATACCCCCACAGGATGCCAGAGCAGGAAGGTCCCGCCCCGCCCACCCCCGACGCGTTACGTCTCGGCCTTGGCGATGCACCCAGCGACGTCTCGTCGACGGTCTGGTCCAGAACACCGCGAGGTGCGCGCCGGACGTAACCGACGACCCGCCCAGCCGAACCGATCCGGCCCGGTCGACGGCATGTCACCGGCAGGCAGGCTCGATCGTTGATCCGCTCCGCCTGGCCTCAGGACCTAAGACGGGGCCGTGCTCCGTGCCGGCTGAGGACGGTCGGGCCGGCCAGCGCGCCGCCCTAGGAATGAGGGGCCGACATCGGCTATGACGGCGGGCCGTTCGGCTCGTCGATGGCACCTGGAAGGAAGGGCTGACTATGAACGACGAGACCTGAGTGCTGGTTGAGGGCATCACCGCCCGTGTGCAGCGTGCGGTCCGTGCCGGTGACCATCCGCCATCGTCGGGCTGGACGGCGAGCGCACGCTGAGCCTCGGCGACTACTACTACCTGATCAGTTGCGCGACGAGCCTGGAGTTCGAGATCCGCACCGCTGCCCGGGCCCAGGCCAACGCCACCCACCGGTGGATCTTCTCGGTGGCGCAGGTCTGGTACGACGACGGTGAGATCATGCAGGCCGGCCCCTGAACACCGCCCCCTTGCAGCCGGGGAGATCGAGACGATCAGCTAGATGAGCTGTGACGCCGATGACGGCGTCGACTACGGCCGTGTCCAGTTGGCCCGCCGCTCCGGCAGCGGACGCCACCTACCGGTCGGACGCCGCGCCTCGGCTGCCCGGCGGCCACCCAAGCCAGGTCCGTTCTAGCGCGGCATCAGTCTGCGGGAGGCGACCCGGCGGTGGGTTAGGGGATCGGCATTCTCGTGTGGGTACTGGCCGCGACGAACGAGGGCCCGTGACATGACCGCGCGTGGCTCGGCCGGCGCGCGCATCGGCGGTGGGCACGCGGTGAAGGCAGAAGTAAGGATGTACGAATGCCGGTCGCGGTCTCACTGGTGGGAGTGGCCGCCGAGTTCGGCCGGTTGGTGTGGTGGTGGTTCGTCGAGGTCGTCGACCTGGCAGAACGCGACGTCGCCTGTCGAGGATCGAGGCGGGTTCACGCACCGTAAGCGCGGCCTGGTCGCGCCCCATGACGAGACGGCGCTGCTGTCGGCCATGCGATCGACGCGGCGTCACTGCCTGTTGGTTGCGTCCCGGCCGACGACGTGTGCTCATTGTGTGAGCGGACGACGCGGCACTGGGCATCATTCTCAAACACTAATAAACAGCAATCCCGCGAACCACCTGCACGGATAAACACGATCCGGCACCCCGGAACACGGGATAACACTAGAATAGCCGTCTTGTAATCGGGCGGATAAAGAAGTATTGAATGTGTTGCGCGTAACTGGCTGGCGGGCGCATGACCTGCGGTTTTGCGTTGCTGGCATAGTATTCCGTGCTAATAGTCGTTAAGTGCGTGTGATCGAGCGGTCGTTGGGGGCCTTTTGCGCCTCGGGCGGTGCTGGGGGAGGCTTGTCGGTGCTGATCGAGGAACGGCTCGGTGCGCTGACCGGGGCGATGTCGTCCGCGAGGGCCGTCGCGGTGTCGGTCGCGATGTTCGGGCCGGGCAGCGTCCGGGATTCCGACGGTGCCCCGCGACGGCGGAGACGATGCGGTTGATCGCGATGGCGTGGGTGCACCCCGGTGCACAGGCGAAAGCGTTACGGCCCGCGGGCCGAGCCGCTCAGTCAGTGTCGGCGGGCGCGGCGGCGGACCGTACGGCAACGGTTGTCGCTGCGAGTCGCTTTGGGGTCGGTCCTGCGATTTGGTTGTCGGTGCCTAGCGTCGGAAGGGGCGGCGGCCGTCACGGGTCGGCTGGTTGTTGAATGTTGTGAACCAGGCGGCGGGCCGGTAGTCGCCGATGCCGAACTCACGGTTCATGTCGGCGTCGGGGTCCTCCATGCCGTCGAGGGCCTCGTCGAACAGGCCGAGGATGTCGGTGTCCTGGAACAGGCCGTCCACGCAGGCGTCCCAGTCGAGGTCACGGGGGTGGATGGGGAGCTGCTCGATCCAGTCCGCGATGGATCCTTCGTCGTCCACGGCGTCCGGGGCGAGGTTGAGCGCGAGGTGTAGGGCCATCTCCTCACCGGCGCAGCGGGGTGAGGGCCGGCGGCCTGCTGCGAGGTCGTCGGCGAGGTCGTCGAAACAGCGGGCGGCCTGGCGGCGCCAGACCGCGTCCTGCCGGAAGGTGATCCGGGGGTACTCGTCGAACAGGAACCAGTCGCGCGCGTCGTCGACGGGCTCGTCGCCATGGGTTACGACGTCCTCGTAGGCTTGGTCGGCGAGGTAGTGCAGGGCGATCCACAGCGTTGCCGCGGTGCGGGGAGTCAGCTGGAAGCCCGCGCATCGCTGGCAGCTGTCCCGGTCGCACGAGCAGGACGCGAACAGTACGTCGAACTTCGGCCATGACGCCGGGCCGTCCTCGTCTTCCTCGGACGTGTCGTGGCTGGCGGCTGTCACCGAGTACATCGATCCGTGGGTCTCGACGGCGTCGAGGCCATCGACGAGGTTCTCGGGTACGAGCAGCTCGGCCAGGGCGATAGCCGGATCGGCGCGCACCGCGGCGCGGTCCTGTTCGACTTCCTCCTCGGGCGGGACGTCGTCGTCGATGCTGACGTATTCGCGGTTGTTGATGGCGTCGAGAGCCATGTGCTGGAGTGCGGGAACGTCGCGTACCTCGACGAGGAGCTCAAGGCGGATCCGGAGCAGGGGAGCGGCGGGGCGATCGGGTGACATGCCGCGGACTCTATGCCGCCGCACCGACAAATTCATGTCCGGCCGTATCCGTGCGGATTGCTCGACTGCCGGGCAGCTCCGACCGGCGGCGGCGTGGAAGAAATAGTCAACCACCTCGCAAAGGCTGACCGCCACGATGCCCCGCGATACCTGCAGCAACGGCCCAGATCTTGACATTGTCGCGATGTCCCTGCGGATGTCACCCACGAGGACGCGATGCGGCGCGATGTCGGGCGCGGTGTCCTGGACGGTGACACTGGC
The DNA here is from genome assembly GCF_032027725.1 of Pseudofrankia coriaricola. Taxonomy (NCBI): domain Bacteria; kingdom Bacillati; phylum Actinomycetota; class Actinomycetes; order Frankiales; family Frankiaceae; genus Pseudofrankia; species Pseudofrankia coriaricola. Next base: position 19,037 of record NZ_JASNFO010000045.1, read on the forward strand.
GATGACGTCGTTTTCGACCGTCCAGGCATGCATGCATATTCTCGCATCGGCTGTCCTGCTCGCGCTGTCGGGCGGCATGCCGCCGGCGTTCCGGGGCGCCCGCCATGGCGCTGGATAGCGGCTTGGGTTGGTGGCCGGTGAAAGGGTCGGTCTATAAGCGGTGCCACTGCACGGAACCGGTCAGCAAGAAGGAGCTGGGGCAGCGCTGTCCGAAGCTGACGCGGTCCGACCACGGTGGCTGGTGGTTCATGCACGACATCCCGCCGGGTCCCAGTGGCAGGCGTCGCCGTACGGCGCTTGGCCCGTACACGACGAGGACGGAGGCTGATCAGGCGTTGGCGGACTCGCTGGCCGAGCTGAACCCTGTAGGGCCGGCGCCTGACAACCGGGACCTGACCTTTGGCCGCTACCTTGATCGGTGGATCGCGAACAAGGCGGACCTGAAGGCGTCGACCCGGCGTGGCTACGAGAAGCACATCAGGCTCTACCTGAAACCGGGGCTCGGGCACATCCGGCTCGCCGAGCTGCGGGACGATCACTTCGACGAGCTCTACCGGGCGATCCGCCAGATCGGACGCCCTCTGAAAGGTCAGCGCCCGTCGTTCCTGCTGTTGCGGCTGCTGGAGGTGCGCAGGGACGACCCGGCCCGGCGCCGCCCGCTGGGCGCGGCGACGCTGGCCCGGATCCACGCGACGGCTCGGGGCGCGCTCAACGACGCCGTCGCACGTCCCAGCCTCCCGATCAGGGTCAATCCCTCGGTGTACGCCGAGCGGCCCAAGCCCAGGCGCCGCCACGCGCTGCTGTGGACAGCCCCGCGGGTCGCCGCCTGGGAACGTACCGGCCGGGTCCCGTCGCCGGTCATGGTCTGGACCCCCGCCCAGAGTGGAGCGTTCCTCGACTTCGCCGCCGCCGACCGGCTCTACCCGCTGTGGCATCTGGTCGCTCACCGCGGCCCGCGCCGCGGCGAGACCGTCGCCCTCGGCTGGGCCGAGGTCGACCTGGCCGCCGCGACCGCCTTCATCCGCGAGAACGACACCGGCGAGGACGACGAGTTCGACCTCGACGACGAGGACGATTACGACCAGACGAAAAGCCGCGCCGGCGACCGGCTCATCACCCTCGACCGGGCAACCGTCACCGCCCTGAGAATCTGGCGGCTCCACCAGAACACGGAACACGCCGCCGCCGGCGAGCGCTGGGTCGATTCCGGTCGGGTCTTCACTCACCCTGATGGTAGACCGCTCACACCCGACGGAGTCAGCCAGCGATTTGAACGGCTCGTCGCTCGCTATTCCACCGTCCGCCGTGAACACGCCGAACGTGACTGGGACGCCGACTACCTCGCCCGCCGCCACCGGATGCCCGCCACGTCCATCCAGGCGGCATTGGACCACGGCCCGCTTCCACCCATCCGGTTCCACGACCTCAGACACAACGCGGCCAGCCTCACCTACCACGCCACCCACGACATGAAAGCCGTTTCCGCGCTGCTCGGCCATGCCTCGATCCAGATCACCGGAGACATCTATACAACGCTGTTCGAGGAAGCCGACCGCGCGGCCGCGGAAGCCGCCGCCCGGCTCGTCCCGCGCACCAACCTGCCCGCGGGCTGGGACGACCCCGAAGACCCCGGCGCCGAGACCGATACACCCGAGGCCGAAGACCCAGACCTGGGTCTGTGAACCCCCAAAATCATCGGGGGAACCGTGCTGGCGTCATGCGGCAGGACCTGAAGCGAAGCGATGCGCCGCCCACGTCACATCCGCCTGTCCCACCCGGTCCACTCCTCGCAACCGTCACGCCGTGTAGTCGCTGCCGGAACCTTCAAGATTAATTGCGGTTGCAACGTCACCGGTTCGTCACCGGAAACGTCATTCTCAACCGTTCTGCGATCTTGAGGGAGATCGATCATCATACGGAAGCCGCTGTGCCGCAGCGGGTTCGTGCTTGTGGGGCGGGTGGGGCTCGAACCCACGACCGGAGGATTATGAGTCCCCTGCTCTGACCGGCTGAGCTACCGCCCCAGACTGACGTAGCGTACCGACTACAGCCGTGTCGTGTCGTACCGGCTCGTCAACGGTCGTGCGTGGGGGAGTACTGCCCGCTCGGCTGGACGCCGGGCACTGGTTCGTGCCGTTGCCGGGTTTCGAGATCGGCGAGTTCGACGCCTGTTTCTCTGGCCACGCTGTCCCGGGACCGTCCGATCTCCTTGGCCTGAAGTGGCTATCGGTGACCCGTTTGGCGTGGGAGTTGGGCCGGCGTGAGTGCGGTAACCATGATCGCCCGCCTTGGGCTGTTGGAGGCCGGGCGGCGACGAGCCGGGCGCCGAGGATGGTCTGGATCAAGGATCTGCCCGACGTTCACGGATCCGACTGGGCAGGTCGCTCGGTGCTCCTCCGGCCTCGCTCCTCCGGGCGGGCGTCGGATCTACCGGGTTCGCCGGAACCGGACCCAGGTCCGCTAGCTGCGGTGGCCGGCGTGGGCAAGTTCGGGGGCTGCCTGGCCGGCTCGCTGGCGCCGGCGGGCCAGGAGGGCGTCCGCGAGCGCGTCCGCACGCTCCATGTCGTCGAGGGTGGCCCGGGATCGCCCGTCCACCGCCATGATGGCGGCAAGCAGCTCCGCTGACAGTCTCGTCCGCGCCGCCATCCGGGCCACGCTCGGTGGCAGGTCGGTCGGAGGTCGGACCGCGAGGGGCCGGGGATCGGTGTCGATCTGCGACGGGAGCCGGCGGTCAGGCCCGACCCGGCCTTCGTGGGTGATGCGAGCGCGTGACCGGACCCCGAGGAGATCGAACATATATTCGATCCTGGCGACGGCAGATCATGCTGTCAAGTGACGCGGACGACAGGCTACGACACATCCTCGGTCCACGTGACCGCGCGCCGCGGCCGACCCGGTTGGATCGCTTCTGCCCTGGTCGGGGGCTGTCTCGGTGCGGCCGACACCGGTAGCGCCGGACGGTGACCTGCGTCGGGAGCCGGATGGGCGCTCACTGCTCGAACCGAGCATCGGTCGCCGCCGCCGGGAAGGTTCTCCGCCGGGAGGGCTCCTTCCCGTTGGCACGCGTTGCTGCCCCGGCCAGCGGCCAGCGGCCAGCGGCCAGCGGCCAGCGGCCGCAGGCCCGCTCCGGCCGGCGCCCACCCGCCCGTGTGCCCATCTGCCCGCCCTCCCGCCCTCCCGTGCGGCCGTGCCGCCAGTGTGGGGCCGCCTTCCCTGCGGCCGTGCGTCAGGCTGCCTGCCCGCGCGGCCGGGATCTATATCCGTTTGCGGGCGATCCGTCGTGTCTGCCAGCGTCAGGACGCATGACCGTTCCGGAGGGATTCGAGCTTGACGACGATCGGGGCCGGGTCGACCGCGACGCTGTCTGGGCGTTTCTGTCGACGGGCGCCTACTGGGGCCGGTGGCGGGAACGCGCGCACGTGGAAGCTCAGCTCGACGGCGCCTGGCGGGTCGTCGGCGTCTACGAGACGAGGACGGGGGATCTGGTGGGCTTCGCCCGGGCCATCTCGGACGGCGTCTCGCTCGCCTACCTCGCGGATGTGTTCATCGCGGAACGGGTACGGGGGATGGGGCTGGGTAAGGCGCTGGTGACGGCAATGATCGATGACGGTCCAGGCGCCAGCTTCCGGTGGCTGCTGCACACCGCGGACGCGCATGGGCTGTACCTGCAGCACGGCTTCGGCCCGCCCGATGAGACGTACCTGGAACGAAGGGCACGACGTTAGGACCCTTCCCGTAGATCTCGTCAGGGCGGCGGCGGGTCGCCGGCGCCAGTTCGCATTTCCAGCTGGCGATCACCGGCGCCCGGCTGGCGAGGCTTGGCGCATGATTACCAGGTCGGTACGCCGACCGGCGTCACGCGCCCTGATTCGTCGAATTTGTGCAATCCCGGTCCGCGATCTATGCGACTCACCGGCTCCAGAAACATCGAAGATTGCCGGCTGGGCATGCGAACCGGACCTCGGCGCTCGGTCGACGATGATCCACGGGAAATCGGTCTGGGGCGGCGTCAGGGGAGGAGCGCGACCGACGGTTCGGGCCGAGGAGGGAGTGGCGGGGGTGGCGGGGCTCACCGCCGCGCGGGCGGCCGAGGCCGGCTCGGGTCACGAAACTAGACGACGTCTGACTTTGTCGACTACCGTGAGCCCTATCACGTGATGTTGGGTGTGCTTGGGAGGATGTGATCGCCTTGTCGCGGTCGATCGAGTTTCCCGTCTTCGACGCGGACAACCACATGTACGAGACCACCGACGCGTTCACGAAGTACCTGCCGGCCGAGTACGACGGGCTCGTGAAGTACGTCCAGGTGGGTAACCGGACGAAGATCGCCCTGCGCGGGCAGATCAGTGAGTACATCCCGAACCCGACGTTCAACGTCGTCGCGCCGCCCGGGGCCCAGGAGCTTGAGTTCCGGCTGAAGAACCCGTCGTCGAAGACAAAGGCCGGTGACATCCAGGCCGCCCCGCCGCCGCGGTACGTGCCGTCGATCCCGGCGTACTTCAACCCGGCGGACCGGCTCGAGCTGATGAACGAGTTGAGCATCGACCGGGCGATGATGTGGCCGACGCTGGCGAGCCTGCTCGAGGAGCGCCTCGCGGACGACCCGGAGGCCACGGTCATCGTGGTCCGCGCGCTCAACCGGTGGATGCACGAGCACTGGACGTTCGACTACGAGAACCGAATCTTCCCGACGCCGGTCATCACGCTGCCGATCCTCGACGAGGCGTTGCGCGAGCTGGACTGGGTGATCGAGCACGGGGCGCGCGCGATCCTGGTCCGCCCGGCGCCCGTGCCCGGCTACCGCGGGCAGCGCCGCTCCTTCGCGCTGCCCGAGTTCGACCCGTTCTGGAAGCGGGTCGAGGAGGCCGGCATCGTCGTCGGCATGCACGCCTCGGACGACGGCTTCCAGCGCTACCTGAACGACTGGGAGGGCGCGGGCGCCGAGTTCCTGCCGTTCAAGTCTCGGCGGACCGCGTTCGCCGAGCTGGTGATGAGTGAGCACCGCGTCATCAAGGACGTGATCGCCTCGATCCTCGGGCACGGCCTGGCCACCCGGTTCCCGGGGCTGCGTTTCCTGCCGGTCGAGAACGGCAGCTCCTGGGTCCGCCCGCTGGTGACGCAGCTGGAGAAGCTCTACCAGCGCAACCCGGGCCTGTTCGACGAGGACCCGATGGTCGCCTGGCACCGCTGCGTCTACGTCCACCCGTTCCATGAGGAGGACGTGCTCGGGCTGGTCAAGGTGCTCGGCGCGGACAACGTCGTGTTCGGCTCCGACTATCCGCACCCGGAGGGCCTGTTCGACCCGGTGACGTTCGTCGACGAGCTCGACAGCCTGACCGCCGACGAGCAGCGCAAGATCATGGGTGGCAACCTCGCCACGCTGATGGGGATCGACCCGCTCGCGAAGGTCCTGTAGACCGCGGGCCGGTGGCGCCGCCACCACCACCCGTTGTCGCGGGCGGGCGATCCCGCGCGGCTCACCAGATCGGGTAGGGGCCCGCGTGTCGAGAACTGACGGACCGTGGTTCTCGACGCGCGGGCGCCGCCCACTGACGGCCGTTATCTGCCGGCCCCCAACCGCCGGACCCAACTACCGGCACCCGGCCAGCCGCTGACCACCGGCCGCCGGCCGCCGGCCGTCAGTGTTGGCGCTCAGGGCGGCGCACGACGTTCACGGGGCCGCCGCCCTGACCGGAGCGCCGTCGAGCAGATCGGTGAAGCCGCCGGGCGCGTAGGCGCCGATGACCAGCTGTTCGAGCACGCCCAGACCGGTCCGCTCTCCCCACGTCGCACGCATGACCTGCTGGACGTGGACAGTGTCGAAGGCGAGGGTGTCGAGTTCCGCGGTCCTGTGAGCCTCGCCGTCGACGGCGAGTTCGCCGTGCCATTTCCCGTGGCCCCAGGTGGGGTGCAGGTAGCCGACGCCTCTCATCCGGAATGTGCGGATCGGTTCCAGCTCGACGGTGTCACCCGGGGTGAGAAGAATCGTGGCCCCCTGCGCGCGGCGCAGCCCGGGCGCCCACCGCACGTCATGCCGGACGCCGCTGAGCGTCCGGATGCCGGTGTCGGCGCCGAACACCGGTTCCTTGTCGCCGATCACCGGCAGGACCGCCGCCGTCTCGGACCACGGGACGCCGAGTGCGTCCTCGAATCGCAGGTAGTGCAGGCATACGTCGGCGAAGTTCAGCGGTGCCCACAGGAAGAAGATCTGCGGCAGGGCATGGCGCGGTGCGGCGGGTACCGGGTCGCCGACGCCGCGGATTCCCCAGGAGCGGTCCTTCGTGCCGTAGGTGGGCGCCGACAGCGGGATATCCTGCCCGCCGGCCGAGAGCGTGCCGGCCCAGGTGACCAGCTGGGTGGCGCGGGTGACGTCCATGGTCAGCTGGGTGCCGACGTGGCGGGTCTGGCGCGGCTCCTCATAGGCGGGAGTGCGGGCCGTGGCAGTCAGGTCCGCGACGAGGCCGTGCTCCGGAGCATTGACGACGACGCGGTTGACCCGCATCGGCTCGACGATCTCGATGGTGATCGGGCCTACGCTCGTCCGGGTGCGGTCCAGCGGGATGCGCCCGGAGGCGAACACCGACCGCTGCATGCCGTCGGCCACGACGCTGAACGCGGCGTCGATGATGCCCCGGTTCGGGTATAAGCCCAGCGCGACCGCGAAGTACATGTTCTCGTCGTAGCCGTTGAACCAGAACCGGTCGTACTGGTCGGGGTGGCCGTCGCCGGCGTGTGCGAGCGGCAGCGCGGTCTGGTGGACCGGGTAGTCGTCAAAAGGAATGAGCATGGCGAGTTCCTCTCGGCGTCAGAGGGCATGTCGACGTCGGCGGGCATGGCCGTCGGGCGTCGCGGGCGTCGCGGGTGTCGCGCCAGAAGCATGCCCCGCCGGTGCGCCGGCCACATACATCTAGACATTATTGGACCTGCTGGCTAGCATCGCCGCAATGATGAAGCTCCCGGGCCGCTGATGAGGAGCCGGTGATGGACGGCCGCGCCCCGGCCGGGCTCGCCGAGGGGGCGGGCCGGTGGACGTTCGGCCTGGAGCCGTTGCCCGAGGCGGCCGACGCCGCGGCACGGCTGCGCCGCGTCGCCGGTCTCGTTCTCGCGCTCGAGCGGCCCGCCGCGGCCCTCGACGAGCTGCTCGGCGCGCTGGACCGCGCGGAACGGGCGCTGTCGCGGTGCGTGCCGGCGGACCCGGCGCCCAGGGTCGGGCCCGCGGCGGACGGCGACGGGCGGCCGTACGTCGATCATTCACGGCACATCGGGGCGTTCAACGCCTGCTTCCCCGAGTACACGATCGAGGTGGACGGCGGCCGCGCGACCGGCACCGTGAACTTTCCGGTCGTGTACGAAGGCCCGCCGGGCCTCGTCCACGGCGGCTTTCTCGCGTTGTTCTTCGACGCGGCGATCCAGCATCACAACTGCGAGGTCGGCGAGGCGGGCAAGACGGCCGGCCTCGAGCTGCGCTACCGGCGGCCGACGCCGTTGCTCACCGATCTGAGTTTTGAGCTGACCCGGACGGTGGAGGGGACGCGTATCCGTTCGACGGGGCGGCTCCTGGCCGGGCACGTGGTGCTGTGCGACGCGCGGGTGGACGCCGTCCGTGGCCAGCGCTCCCGGCTGCCTGCCGTATCCCCGCGCCGGGCGTCATGACGACATCCCCGCGCCGGACGCCGTGACGATTGGGTGGCGCCGCTCACACGGCTGCTGATTCAGTGACAAGACGAGCTTCGTAGGACCTCGCCCCTCGCCCTTCGTGGGAGTGCCATGCAGACCGAGCAGCAGATCGAGCACCCGAAACGGTTCGCCGCGTCCGCGCCCGACCGGCCCGCGGTCATCGTCGGCGACACCACGATCACCTACGCCGAGCTGGACGCGCGGTCGAACCGGCTAGCGCGTGCCTTCCGGGCAGCGGGCCTGAGGACCGGCGACAACGTCGCCGTGCTGATGGAGAACCGGGCCGAGTACTTCGAGGTCACCTGGGCCGGGCTGCGCGCCGGCCTGCTGGTCACGCCGATCAACTGGCACCTTTCCACGGCCGAGGCGGCGTACATCATCGCCGACTGCGGCGCCGCCGCTCTGGTGGTGTCCGCGGGCTGCGCCGACGTCGTCGCCGGGCTCGGCGAGGTGGCCCCGAAGTTCCGGCTGGTGGTCGACGGGCAGATCGAGGGGTTCGAGCCCTACGAGCAGGTCGTCGCCGGCCTGCCGTCGTCTCCGCTCGACGACGAGGCCGAGGGCAACTGGATGTTCTACTCGTCTGGCACCACGGGACGACCCAAGGGGATCAAGCCGATCGAGGTCGGCGGCCCGGTCGGCGTGCCCACGGGGTTCACTGCCATGGTCCGCCACCTGTTCGGGGGCGACGAGTCCACCGTGTACTTCAGCCCGTCGCCGCTCTACCACGCGGCGCCGTCCGGCTGGGCCGCCGCCGTGCACCGGATCGGAGGCACGGTCGTCGTCGGCCCGCGGTTCGAGCCGGTCGACTTCCTGGAGACGATCCAGCGCCACCGGGTCACCCTCGCCCAGGTCGTCCCGACCCACCTCGTCCGCCTGCTGAGGCTCCCCGAACAGGAGCGGAACCGCTATGACCTGTCCAGCCTGAAGGTTCTCGTCCACGCAGCGGCGCCCTGCCCCGTCGAGGTCAAGCGGGCCGCGCTCGGCTGGCTCGGCCCGGTCATCCACGAGTACTACGCCGGCAGCGAGGGCGTCGGCTTCTGCTACATCGGTCCCGAGGAATGGCTCGCCCACCCGGGTTCCGTCGGCCGCTCGATGCAGGGCGCGGTCCATATCGTCGACGAGCAGGGCGCGGAGGTCGCGGCGGGCACCGACGGCCGGGTGTACTTCGAGCCCGCGAGACGCTTCGAGTACCACGGCGACCCGGAGAAGACCGCATCGGTGTTCGACGAGCGCGGCTGGGCCACCTACGGCGAGATCGGCCATGTCGACGAGGACGGCTACCTCTACCTCACCGACCGCGCCACGAACATGATCGTCTCGGGTGGCGTCAACATCTACCCGCGCGAGATCGAGGACGTCCTGATCCAGCACCCCGATCTCGTCGACGTCACCGTGATCGGCGTCCCGGACGCCGACCTCGGCGAGTCCGTCCGCGCCGTCGTCCAGCCGGCGACCTACCCGCCGGCCGATCCCGCCGCGCTGGAAGCGGAGATCATCGCCTTCTGCCGGGCCCGCATCGCCCGCTTCAAGGCGCCCCGTTCGGTCCGCTTCCTCGCCGAGCTCCCTCGCCTGCCCACCGGCAAGATCGCCCGTCGGCTCCTGCCGCCCGAGGCCAGCGCCTGATCCCTTGGTCGTCGTACTGGTCCCTCAGCGGTCGTGCTGAGGGACCAGCAGGCGTGCTGAGGGATCAGTAGTCGTGCTGCATCAGGTCGATGACGGTCTTCGCGCGCTGCGCGAGCATCACCCGCCCGACGACCGCCATGTGCTCCGCCCAGTGGGCCTCGGCCTCGCTCGCCTCACCGGCCTCGATGAGCGACGCGAGCCTCGCCTGGGAGCGCAGGCCACGCATCCGGACGGCCCCGGTGTCCTTGCCGTCGTCGGGCTGGCTGACCGCCGCGACAGCCCGGGCGACGATCTCCTTGAGCATCTCGGCCACGAGGCTCAGCGTCTGGTTTCCGGCCAGCTCGACGAGGCGCGCGTGGAAGCGCGCGTTGGCCTCGCCGAACGCCACGGGGTCGTCGACCGCCTCCAGCTGCTCGGCGATGAGCCGCCGCAGCTCGGCGGCCGCGGCGCGGCGGGAGCGCGACGACGCGACGAGCCGCGCGGCGACGGGCTCCACCATGCCGCGAGCGTCATAGACGTCCGCGAGCGGCACGTTGCGCGCCTGGAGCACGATCGCCGCCGTGCGTGCCGTCAGGCGCTCGTCGGGCCGATGGACGACGACCCCGCCGAGCACGCCGCGCTTGACGGTGATCAGGCCCTCGGCCTCGAGAATGCGCAGCGCCTCGCGCAGCGACGGGCGCGAGACGCCGAAGCGCTCCACCAGCTCGGGCTCGCGCCCGAGCAGCTCGCCGTCCGCCAGCTCGCCCCGCACGATGAGGCCCCGGAGCTCGTCGGCGATCTGCTGTGGTTTCTCGCGGGGAGGGGCCCGGCCAGTCCCGCGCGCCCGTCTCGGCTCCGCCACCACGATCGACCTTCTCTCCGTCGGCCGCCTGCAGCCGCCGGACGGTCCTGGCACGCGGCACTGACCGCGGCGCTGGCACTGCTCGATGCGTCCAGTCGGTGCGTCCAGGCGCCCTTCGCGGCCCACGCCACGGGACGGGCGAGGCCCGCCGTGACGCTCAGCCTACTGGGGCACCCACGCACTACGGCGCACAGTGCGAACGAGTGCCGCGGCCGTTCGACGAGCCGGAACGCCCCACCCGCGATGACGATCCCGCCGGCCGGCACCCGGAGACCCTGCGCGCCCGCCAGTCGGCGGCGTCGCGAGCCAGGCTATATCTCTAGACATTTAGGGATGGTCTGGATAGCATCGCCGCGGAGGTCGATGCAGTGATCGTCACCACGGTCGGCGCCGGTGACGGGCCACCGTTGACCGCCGCGGACCTGTTGCGCGAGCGGACCGCCCCGCGCGGTGCGCGGGTGCCGCCCGGGCGCGCCGCCGGCACCGACGAGCCGCCTCGGGGGCTGGCCGGACTGCTGTCCGCTCACAAGGCCCCGCGCCGGGTGGCCCCGTCGGCCGGCGGCGCGGTGCCGACGACGCCCAGCCGTGAGATCTACATGCCCGCCCGCAGGGAGCTCTCGCATGCCGTCGGATGAACGCACGCCGGATGAGCGCATGCCGGGCGAGCGCGTACCGGATGAACGCGCGCCGGGCGAGCCGACCATCCCCGCGCTGCTCGCCGTCCGGCGGCGCCTGGATTCCTCGGTCCAGGCGCTCGTGAGCGACGAGGACGCCATCACCTTCGCCGGGCTCGACGAGGCGAGCCGCCGGCTCGCGGCCCGCCTGGTCGCCGCCGGCGTCGGGCGGGACAGCCGGGTCGGGCTGGTGATGCCGAACGGGATCGACTGGGCGGTTCTCGCGCTGGCGGTGACGCGGGTCGGCGGCGTGCTCGTCCCGCTGTCCACCCTGCTGCGCCCGCCCGAGCTGCTCGCGCAGCTGCGTACCGCCGCGGTCACCGAGCTGGTCGTCGTCCCGCGCTTCCGCGGCCGTGCGTACCTCGACGACCTGGAGGAGGCGGTCCCCGGCCTGACGGAGCAGGTCCGCGGGGGCGCCCCGCACGCCGAGGTCCCGTCGCTGCGACGGCTCTGGCTCTCCGGCGATCTGCCCACCGGCGCGGCGCCCGGCGCGGTGGTCGACGAGCTCGAGAGGTCCGTCCGCCCGGCCGACGACCTGGTCATCCTGTTCACCTCGGGCAGCTCCGGCGGCCCGAAGGGGGTGATCCACACCCATGGCAACGCGCTGCGGGCCGTCGAGTCCGGCCTCGGGGCCCGTCGCATCGGCCGCGGCGAGCGCCTCTACATCCCGATGCCGTTCTTCTGGACGGGCGGCCTCGGCGGCGGCCTGCTCTCGGCCCTCGTCGCCGGCGCGACCCTGCTCACCGAGGCCGAGCCGGAGCCGGCGCGGACGCTGCGTTTCCTGGAGCGCGAGCGGGTCACCCTCTTCCGCGGCTGGCCCGACCAGGCGGCCCGGCTCGCCGCCCATCCGGACTTCGCCACCACGGACCTGTCGTCGCTGCGCCCGGCGAGCCTCGGCGCGGTCCTGCCGCCCGGCCTGCGCGCCGGCCCGGGCGCGCGGGCGAACCTCTTCGGCATGACCGAGACGTTCGGGCCGTACTGCGGCTCGCCGCTCGACACCGACCTGCCCGCGGGCAAGCACGGCAGCTGCGGCCGACCGTTCGCCGGCGTCGAGGTGCGCATCACCGACCCGGGCACCGGCGCACCGCTCCCGCCCGGCACGGAGGGCGAGATCCGGCTGCGCGGGCCGAACCTGATGCGTGGCATCCGCGGCCGCCACCGCGCCGACGTGTTCGACGCGGACGGGTTCTACCCGACGGCCGACGCCGGTGTGCTCGATGAGGACGGCTACCTGTGGTACCGGGGCCGGCTCGACGACATGTTCAAGGTCAAAGGCGCGACGGTGTACCCGCTGGAGGTCGAGGCGGCGCTGCGCGCCCTGCCGGGAGTCCGCGAGGCGTTCGTCACCGATGTGGCCGGCGAGGCGGGTGGCAGGCAGGTGGCGGCGCTCGTCGTCGCCGCGCTACCCGAGGGCGAGAACCGCCGGGACGGCCCGGACGGCCCGGACGGCCCGGACGGCCGGGCCGGGCCGGACGGTCTGGACCGCGCGGACGACCGCCAGGGGGCCGGTCGGGATGGCCGGGACGGCTGGCACGGCCGGGCTGGCCTGGTCGAGCAGGCCAGGGCCCGGCTGAGCAGCTTCAAGGTCCCGACCCGGTGGCTCGTCGTGAACGATCCCCACGACGTGCCGCGGCTGGCCAGCGGAAAGGTCGACGGCGGCGCGCTTCGCCGGCTCCTGCAGGAGAAGGGAGCCTGAGATCCCAGAGGTAGGGCCAACGTGAAGGCCGTCGACTGCCTCGGGACACCCGGCACCGCTCAGGGCAATATGTATAAAATATATAGGCGGGTGCTAGTGGCGGGCGTGGGCGGCGCCGGTGGGGCCCGGACGCTCGCGGGCGCGTGCTCGCCGAGCTCACCACAGGAGAGGGACATCAGGTGGAGCTGAATGGTCTGCGGGCGCTCGTCGTGGGCGGCGCCTCCGGCATGGCCAGGGCCACGGCCGAGCTGGTCGTCGCGCGCGGCGGCCGGGTGGCGATCCTCGACCGTCCGGCGAGCGCCGGCCAGGCGGTCGCGGACGAGCTGAAGGGCACCTTCCACGCCTGCGACGTCACCGACTTCGCGGGCATGGAGGGTGTCATCGAGGCGGCCGTCGCCGCGCTCGACGGGATCGACGTCGCCGTGAACACGGCCGGGGGAGCGACCCCGGGCCGCACGATCGGCAAGGACGGTCCCATGCCCATCGAAACCTTCCAAAAAATCATCGACCTCAACCTGATCGGCACCTTCAACGTCGCCCGCCTTGCCGCCTGGCACATGAGCAAGAACGAGCCGAACGCGGACGGCGAGCGCGGAGCGATCATCAACACCGCGTCCATCGCCGCGTTCGAGGGCCAGATCGGCCAGATCGCCTACACCGCGGCGAAGGGCGGCGTGGCCGCCATGAGCCTCACCATGGCCCGGGAGCTCGGCTCCCTCGGCATCCGCGTGAACGCGATCGCACCGAGCCTGTTCCACACCGGGCTGACCAAGGGCATTCCCGAGGAATACGAGAAGGTCCTCACGAAGGACGCCGCGTTCCCGAAGCGGATGGGGCGCCCGGAGGAGTTCGCCCGCCTGGCGGTGGGCATCATCGAGAACCCGATGCTCAACGGCCAGACCATCCGCCTGGACGGCGGCCAGCGCTTCGCGCCGAAGTAGGCCGCGCCGCCGCGGTGGCGGTGACCGGGCATCCGGCCGCCGCCGGCCGCCGCCGCCGGCCGCAGGCCACCACCACCCCGGCCACCGGCGCCCGTGGCCGCGACCCGCGCCGGGCTCGGCCCGTGCCGCGTGGCCACGGTCGCGTCAGCCGCCGTGCCTGCCAGCGTCGCCCAGGCCCGTCGCCGCGGTCCCGCCGGCTCCATCCGATTGAAAATGTATAGATCTATGGCTTAGGCTTCTGGGCGGCCGGCCAGGCGGCCGGTGGCGGGGCCTCGTGGGACGACGGCCGACGGGAGTGGGTGCGGGTCGTGACGCCGTTCATGTTTTCCGACGAGCAGCGGGACCTGCGCCGGGCGGTGCGCGCGTTCCTCGAGGCGGCCTCCCCCGAGCCGGAGGTGCGCCGGCTGATGGAGACGCCCCAGGGCTACGACCCGGCGGTGTGGGCGCGGCTGGCGGGCGAGCTCGACCTCGTGGGCCTCGCGGTTCCCGCCGAGTTCGGCGGCAGCGGCGCAAGCTTCGTCGAGGTGGCGCTCGTCTGTGAGGAGATGGGCCGCCGGCTGCTCTGCGCGCCGTACTTCTCGACGGCGGTACTGGCCGTCGCCGCACTGCTGCGCTCGGGCGACGCGGCCGCGCAGAAGGCGTGGCTTCCGGGCATCGCGGCCGGCGAGACTGTCGCGACGGTGGCGCTCGCGGAGGAGAACGGGCGCTGGGACGCGGGCGAGGTCGCCGCCGTCGCGACGCCCGCCGGCGACGGCTGGACGATCACCGGCACCAAGCACTACGTCCTCGACGGGCACACCGCCGACCTGCTGCTCGTCGCCGCCCGAACCGGCGCGGGCGTGTCCCTGTTCGCCGTCCCCGGCGCCGCCGCCGGCCTCACCCGCATCCCACTGCTGACCCTCGACCAGACCCGCCGCCTCGCGCGCGTCGAGCTCGCCGCCACCCCCGCGTCGCTCGTCGGCGAGGACGGGGCGGGCTGGCCGGTCCTCGAGCACGTGCTGGACCTCGCGGCCGTGGCGCTCGCCGCCGAACAGGCCGGCGGCGCCCAGGTCGCGCTCGACATGGCGGTCCAGTACGCCAAGGACCGAGTCCAGTTCGGCCGGCCGATCGGTTCCTTCCAGGCGGTCAAGCACCGCTGCGCGGACATGCTGCTCGAGGTCGAGTCGGCGCGCTCGGCCGCGTACTACGCCGCCTGGTGCGCGGCCGAGGGGGACGACGCGGAGCTGGCCAAGGTCGCCGCGGTGGCGAAGGCCTACTGCTCCGACGCCTACACCCAGGTCACCGCCGACAACATCCAGGTCCACGGCGGCATCGGCTTCACCTGGGAGCACCCGGCCCACCTGTACTTCCGCCGTGCCAAGTCCGACGAGCTGCTCTTCGGTGCCCCGTCGGCCTGGCGTGACCGCCTCGCCAGCCGCGTCGGCCTGTAACGAGCGTCCAGGCCGGCGCCGCGACCACGGGGTCGGAGCCGCGGCGCCGACCTGGACGGGGCCCAGGTCGCCAACCAGGCGCCGATACACGCTTGGCCACATTGCGTAGTCGAATGCGTACGGCTGAACGGGCCGCTGAGGGACGATCGCGGTCGGGCCGGTGCCCGCCCCTAGGCCGGATACGGCCGCTGTCTCGGTGCCCGTTCGCCGACGTGCCGCCGCGAACCTGAACTGTGGCAGATCACCCTGTCTATGGACTTGCCCATCTGACGCGATCCGGCAAGCCACCAGTGAAGCGTGGTTGTTTGGCCCCTCGCAGGGCGGGGGCCACCCACACCACAACCCGGACGGCGCCCCTCAGGAGGCGTCGTCGCGGCGGGCCAGGCCGTGGAGCACCTCGCGGTAGGGGCGTTTGCGGTCGGGGCTGGGCTCGCGGGGGAGGCCCAGGGTGCGTTCGGCGGCGATGTTGCGCTGGATCTCGTCGGTGCCGCCGTAGATCGAGGAGGCACGGGCGAACAGGAAGGCCTTGGCGAACTTGCCGTCCGCCGCGGCATCCGGCCCGGCGAGCAGGCCGCCGGCGCCGAGGATGTCCAGGCCGATCTCGGCCGAGAGCTTGGTGATCCTCGTCTGCGCGATCTTGCCGGTGCTCGCGACGGAGGCGCCGGCGGCCGCGTCGCCGGCGGCGGCCTCGGCCCTGGCGCGGACGGCGTTCCACTGGCCGACCTGCAGGTAGCAGTGCAGCCGGGCGAGTTTCTGGCGGATCGCCGGGTCGTCGGCCCTGCCGTGCTCGCGCGCGAGTTCGACCAGGTCGGCGAACGTCACCACCATGCCCTCCGACGGGCGCAGCCGCGCCGCGTCGCCGGCCTTCATGCCGAGCACGCCGCCCTTGGGCCCGGGCGGTGGGAAGCCGGCGTGGGCGCCGCCGGCGCCGATGCCGGTCCGCTCGAAGTGCAGCGTCGTGTTCGCGGCCATCCAGCCGTTGCCCTCGCCGCCGACGAGGTCGTCCGCGGCGACGACCGCGTTGTCGAGGAAGACCTCGTTGAAGACGGCGTCGCCGGTCATCTCGCGCAGGGGGCGGATCGTGACGCCCGGCTGGTCGAGGTTCAGCGCGAACCAGGAGATGCCGGCGTGCTTGGGGACGTCGAAGTCGGTGCGGGCCAGCAGCATGCCGTAGTCGGCCTCACGGGCCTGGCTGCTCCAGACCTTCTGGCCGTTGATGATCCAGCGGTCGCCGTCGCGCTCGGCGCGGGTGGTGAGCCCGGCGAGGTCGGAGCCGGCGCCGGGCTCGCTGAACAGCTGGCACCAGGCGAGCCGGCCCTCGAGGATCGGCGGCACGTGCCGGGCGATCTGCTCTGGCGTGCCCAGCGTGAGTATCGTCGGCGCCGCCATCAGCAGGCCCAGCCCGCCGGGCGGCTGCAGCGCGCCGAAGGCGGCGAAGGTGGCCCGCACCGCGCGCCCGGCCCGCTGCGGCAGCCCGCGACCGCCCTGCTCGGCGGTGAGGTGCGGCGCGGTCCACCCGGCGGCGGCGACCAGTCGCCACCACTGCTCGACGGACAGCTGCGGGTCCCAGTGCTCGGCGAGCCAGGCCTCGACCTCGGCCCGCGGGCCGGGCTGGGAGTCCTCGTCGGCGGCGGCGGTGCTCATGAGCGGCTGGCCCCCAGCAGGTCGACGCAGTTGTCCCGCATGATCTTGCGAATCTCGTCGTCGGTGAAGCCGTCGAGCTCCTTGTAGAAGTCCGTCGGCTCGGCGAGGCCCTCGCCGTGCGGCCAGTCGGAGCCGAACAGGATGCGCTCGACGCCGATGAGGTCGGCGAGTTTGCGCAGGTCCTCCTCGTAGTAGGGCGTCACCCACAGGTGCGCGCGGAGGACGTCGAGCGGGTCCTCGGCGAAGGCCCAGGGCGTCTGGTTCGCCTGCTTGCGCAGCCGCTTGACCAGCAGCGCGACCCAGTCCGAGCCGTTCTCGATGCTGGCGACGCGCAGGGTGGGGTGGCGGGTGAAAACGCCGTCCACGACGAGGGACGCCAGCGTGTCGTGGATGGCGCGGTCGGCGACGAGAACGCGGGTGAGCACGCTGATCTGGCCGTATCCCTGGAACCGCTCGGTGCCGCCCCATGCTCCGGTGGAGGCCTCGTAGCCGCTGTCGCCGAGGTGGAAGGCGACCGGGATCGACGCCTCGGCGAGCCGGGCCCAGACCGGGTCGTACAGCTTGTCGCCGAGCGAGCGCGACCTGCCGTAGGGCGCGGGGACCGGCGCCGGGCGGACGTGGACCATGCGCGCGCCGCGCGCGAGCAGGCGGTCGACCTCGGCGACGGCGGCGGCGGGGTCGGCCAGCGACAGCATCGGCACGCCGATCAGCCGGTCGCGGTAGTCGAAGCCCCAGTCCTCCTCCAACCAGCGGTTGAAGGCGTGCAGGCTCACCATCGTCGCCTCGATGTCGCCCTTGAGCGCCTCCTCGACGCCACAGCCCAGCGTCGGGAACAGCAGCACCGCGCCGAGCTCCTGCTGCTCGACCAGGTCCGCGCGCACGTCGCGGTCGCGGTATTCCGGCCGCAGCGGCTCGACCTTCATCAACGACCGCGGGTCGACGCCGTCCGGGATCTGGCCGCGGAACAGCGGGTCCAGGCAGCCGGGCACGATGATCGGGTCGAACGTCGGGTTCGGGATGAAGCGGTTGACCTGCCCGCCCATGAGTAACTGTGTGCGTCGGCCCGCCTGGACGACCTGGACCCCGCGCTGCGCGAACTTCTTGTCGAGATGACGGGTGAACGCGTCGAGCGGCTCGTAGTAGTGGTTGTCGGCGTCGATTGGCTTCGAGCTCGTCATTGCCTTCCTCAGCTGGGAAGTGGTGCTTTCACTCAGGAAAAGTGTGGCTTTCCAACAACTGGGACTGTACGCTGACGCGCTCTGGTCGGCCAGCCCGGAAGGGAACGGCGCGGCTGGCGTGGCCGCCATCGGCTGCCCTTTCCGCGAGGCGGTCCGGATGGCGGATCGTCGGGCGGCGCCCGGCGGCGGGCGTGACACGATGAGACAGACCCCGGTGGGCTGGTCGGACCACCCTGCCTCGCCTACCCGCATCAGCCTGGGAGTGTTCGTGGTCGCGAAGAAAGGTGCGCGCCCTCCTCGGGAGAAGCCGCAGCAGATCGCCGACGAGATCCGCTCGCTCATCGTCAGCGGCGAGCTCGCCGACGGAGACCTGATCGGCCGCGAGCCGGAACTGGTGGAGCGGTTCGGTGTGTCCCGGCCGTCGCTGCGGGAGGCGCTGCGCATCCTGGAGGCCCAGGGCCTGATCTCGGTGGAGCGTGGCGTTCTCGGCGGGATCTTCGTGCGCCAGCCGGACGAGCGGCTCACCGCCCGTACGGCCGCCCTGCTGCTCCAGGCCCGGGGCGTGCCGCTCATGGATGTCTGCGCGGCGCGCACGCTGCTCGAGCCGCTCGCGGCCCGGCGCCTGGCGCAGTCGCCACAGCGGCAGGCGGCCGGCGCGGAGCTCGGCGGGCTCATCGACCGGGAGGAGGAGTCGCTCGCGGATCCCGACGAGTTCGGCCGGGCCAACGCCCAGTTCCACGAGAGGCTGCTGGCACTGGCGGGGAACCAGACGCTCACCATCGTCGCCGAGATGCTGAACGAGATCGTGGCCCGCGCCGTCACCGCGCTCAGCCGCGCCGAGGACACCACCGGCTCCCTGGCCACCCGGCGGCGGGGCGTGCGCTCCCAGCGGCGCCTCGTCGAGCTCATCCAGGCCGGCGACGGCCAGGCCGCCGAGGAGCACTGGCGGTCGCACATGGCCGTCGTCGACAAGGTCATGCTCGGCGCCCAGGCAGGGACGGTCGTCGACCTGGTCCACCACTACTGACGGCGCCGGGCGCGCCGCCGGGCCGGCGGCGCTCATGACGGGACTGGCCGTCACCACGCCGCCGCCGCCGACGCCGGCACCGGCACCGGAGCCCACCTCCGCTTCCGCCGCCGTCAAGACGATCGTGGTCGTCGGCGGAGCCGTCACCGGCATTTCCAGGCAGGTTGGCGCTTCTCGACGAACGCCCGCGGGCCCTCCTTGGCGTCGTCGGTGCGTACGACCCGTTCCCGGAACGCCTCGCCCATGATCTCCGCCTCGCGTAGCGGCAGGTCGCGGCCCTGGCGGATGGCCAGGCGCGTGCCGCGCACGGCCAGCGGCGCGTTGCGGCACACGATGGCCGCGAGCTCCAGGGCCCGCTCCAGCAGCCGGTCGTGCTCGACGACCTCCGAGACCAGCCCCAGCTCGTAGGCGCGCGCCGCGCTCATCCGCTCGTGGCGGCCCATCAGCGCCATCCGCATCGCGATGTTCGTCGGCAGCGCCCTGGCCAGGCGGACCACCTCGCGGCCCGAGACGAGGCCGATGCTGACGTGCGGGTCGAAGAACTCGGCCCGGTCCGAGGCGATGACGATGTCGCCGGTGGTGACGAGGTCCATCCCCGCGCCGCAGCACAGCCCGTTGACGGCGGTGAGGATCGGCTTGGTCATGGTCCGGAACGGCGGGGTGCCCTCCTGCGGCGCCTCCCACTGCGGGAACGTCGACAGATATGGCTCGTCATAGACGACCCGGCCGTCGTCCGGGATCTCGGTGACGTCGGCGCCGGCGCAGAACGCCCGCCCGTTGCCCGTGACGACGAGAATCCAGACGTCGTCGTCCGCCTCGGCGTCCGTGTACGCCTGCCGCAGCTCGCGGATCATCTCGGGGGAGAGGGCGTTGAGCCGGTCCGGCCGGTCGAACGTGATCGTCGCTATCCGGTCGCGGACCTCGTACTGGATGGTCTCGTATCCCATGGCGGCAGCCTCCCGCATCGTTACGTCGTCAGGTCCGTTCGCGAGTCCGCGACGAGACCGCCGTCGCCCGCCCGGTCCGGCCGGACTCGTGGACCAGCCCCACGGCCTGGAAATCTCACGGTTCTAACTGTCAAGCGACACCGTCGGGCGCGCCCCGTCCTGGTGAGCCGTCAACTCAGCCCAGCCACCGCCAGCGACAGCGCATTGGCGCACCACCAACGCGACCACCTCCCGACCCCGACCCAGACCCGCGCCGGCCATACACCTCAACCCGGAACCAGGCCGCTGGGGCGCTCAGCGCCCTAGCGCTGGGAAAAGACGTGGCGGCCCTTGATCATGGGGAGGTCGAGGAAGGTCCGGATGCCGGGTGCGGCCGCGCAGACCGGGGCGATGGCGTGGACGGCGTGCATGGCGGTGCCCAGGCAGCCCTGGTCGTTCTCGTCCTCGCCATGGATGGCGATCTTGGCTTCCAGCACCATCGAGGGGCTGCCTTCGACGGTGACCTTCCAGCCGCGGCCGGTGGGCCAGTCCGGAGCCTGCCCCTCGCCTACGCGGGTGATGTGCTCGACCGTCAGCGCGGGGCGGCCGCCGATGACGGCGGTGGCCGAGAAACGCTGGGCGCTTACAGTTCCGGCCTCGACGCGGCCGGCCTTGATGTCGAAACCGCTGTCGGCGAGCGCCACCTGGCGGTCGTAGACGAAGTCGTCGATCGTGGCGCCCAGCCCCTCGGCGACCAGCAGGAGCGGGGCGCGGAACACGGAACCGGCCAGCACCGGATCCGCCAGCGGCACGGGAGCGTCGGGCGCCCGGCCGAACCCCATGATGTCGAACATCATCCCGGGGCTGTCGTAGGACGAGTAGTCGAGAAGCTCCTGGACCAGCAGCGTGTCGATCCGCTCGAACAGGGCCGACATCGTCAGCGGCAGCACCTCCGCGGCCCAGCCGGGCTCGATGCCGGTCGCGTGGAAAGACGTCCCGCCCGCGGCGCACGCCTCCTCCAGCCGCGCGGCGACCGCCGGCTCCAGGCTCGCCGGGTAGATGAGGCTGGTGACCGCCGTGGAGACGACGTTCCTGCCGGCGGCGAGCAGCCGGCAGATGTCGTCCAGGGCGCCCGCCGGGTTCATCTCGCCCTGGGCCATGTACAGCACACAGTCGGCGTCGAGTGCGACGATCTCGTCGGGGTCGTTCGTGGCGGTCACGCCGATGGGGCCGAGGCCGGCGATCTCGCCGACGTCACGGCCGGTCTTGGCGTCGCTGTAGACGAACGCGCCGGCCAGCTCGAGGTCGGGGTGGGCCTGGACCGCCCGCACCGCATGCCGTCCGACGGCTCCGGTGGCCCACTGCACGACGCGAAGCACCGCCCACCTCCTGCTCCCGGGCCACTCTGTTCCCAGGTCACTCCGCCGCGCCGCCTGCCGGTCCGGCTCGCTCGAAAATATCTAGATCTAACGGCGCGCGCAACGACGGGGTTGCGCGGTCCGGAGCAGGCCAGGGTGCGGAGGATCGGCAAAACATCTAGATAGTAAGACGGCGTCTCGATAGTATCTGGCCGGCTCGGGTGCACCCACGGAGAGACGCCGCCCGGCCGGGGGCGGCCGCGTCTGCCCGGCACCGGGGGACGCGCCGGTCAGCGCCGCGCACCGTCGACCCCGAAGGGACAAGCCATGGACGACTCCTCGACGATCGGTGACTTAGCGAGGGACGTGCCCCGGCCGCGCCGGAGGCGCGGGCCCCGGTGGATGACGGCTGTGGCCGCCGCCGCGGTGCTCGCGGTCTCGGCGGCGGCCTGCGGCGGCGACGACGGGAAGGACGCCGCGCCGGCCGTGCCGACCGACGCCGCGGCTCTGGGCCCGGCGCAGCCGGCCAGCGGCACCCCCGTCAAGGTCGGCGTGATCAGCGACGGGAAGGCGCCAGCCCTCGACAACTCCATCCAGCTGTCCGCCGCGGACGCGGTCACGAAGTTCCTCAACGACCATCGCGGCGGCCTCGGCGGGCGGCCCATCCAGCTGGTGACCTGCGAGACGCATTCCGACCCGGGCGCCGCCGCCGACTGCGCGGCCCAGCTCGTCCAGGCGAACGTGGCGGTGACCGTGCTCGGCGAGACGTCCAGCCTCGGGAACGTGTGGAAGCCGCTGCACGACGCCGACATCCCGATGTTCATCTACGGCACCACCGAGCAGAACGCGCTGCTCGACAAGGACCGGACGTTCGTCATGGTGAGCCCGTCGGCCGGGCTGTCGGACCAGCCGATCAGCGTCGCCAAGGAGAACAAGCTCACCAAGGTGGCCGTTGTCGTCATAGACGTGCCGCAGGCCACCGCCTTCTACGACGCGGTCGGCAAGGCCGTCTTCAAGGACGCGGGGATCGACCTGACCGTCATCCCCGTCCCGCCGGGCACCGCGGACATGACCCCGCAGCTGGCCAGCATCAAGACCGGTGAGACCGAGGTGCACGTCATCGGCAATGACAGCTTCTGCATCGCCGCGTTCCAGGGCCTGCGTGCCATCAACTTCACCGGGCCGATCAGCGCTCTGTACAGCTGCATCACCGACGCGACGCGCAAGGCGGTCGGCTCCTACCTGAAGGGCGTGGTCCTGTCCACGCCGGTCGCGGACGGCGACACGGGCAACGCCGACATCAAGCAGTGGCACGCCATCGTCGACACCTACGCCAAGGGAAAGATCGACCTGTCCAACTCGATGGGTTTGACGATCTACATGACGATGATGGGGCTGCGGGAGGCGCTCGACGGGTTCACCGGCGAGCTGACCCCGACCGTCATCGCCGACAAGCTTCACTCGATGCCGTCCAAGCCGGTGCCAGCGGGGCCAGGCCTGAACTTCCGCTGCAACGGCAAGGCGGTTCCGCTGACGCCCGCGGTCTGCGTGCGCGGCGCGCTGCTGACCACACTGGACGCGAAGGGCCAGCCCACGCTTCCCTACCGTCCGGCCGGTGTGTCCCCGATCGAGGACTGAGACAGGCCCCGGCTTCCACCGACCCCCGGCAGCCCCTGGCTCCCACCGAGAAGACCTGGAGAGGACCCTGATGGCGTCCACGCTCGTCGAGCGGCACGACGGTCTCGTCACCGTCACCTTCAACCGCCCGGAGAAGAAGAACGCGCTGAACGCGGAGAACTGGGGCGACCTCGACCGGATCCTCACCGAGGTCGCGGTGAACCCGGAGGACCGGGCGCTGCTGCTGACCGGCGCCGGCGGCAACTTCTCGTCCGGCGCGGACCTGTCGCCGGGCGGGAACACGAGCGGGCTGACCGGCCACGGCCGGCAGCCGATCCTTCATGAGATGCGGATCGTCGGGGAGATCATCAACCGGCTGAACCGGCTGCCCAAGCCGACACTCGCCGCCGTCGACGGGGTGTGCGTGGGGGTTGCGTTGGGGCTCGCGCTCGCGTGCGACCTGGTCGTCGCGAGCGAGCAGGCCCGGTTCTGCGAGGTGTTCGCCCGGCGCGGCCTTGCGCTCGACGGCGGCACGTCGTGGACGCTGCCCCGCCACGTCGGGCTGCGCCGCGCCAAGCAGATCGCGTTCTTCGGCGACATCGTCGAGGCGGGCGACGCGCTGGCCTGGGGCATGGTCAACGAGGTGGTCCCGGCGGACGACCTGCCGAAGGTCGCGGCCGCCTGGGGCCGCCGGCTCGCCGCCGGGCCGACGACGACGCTCTCCCTCATCAAGCGCCAGCTCGACGCGAGCGGCTCGCTCACCTTCGAGCAGGCCGTCGAGGACGAGGCCCGCTCCCAGCACATCGCCTACACGACGAAGGACATGGCCGAGGGCATCCGCTCCTTCCTCGAGCGCCGCGACCCGCGCTTTACTGGCAGCTAAAGGGCCAAAGGAGGTGCGAAAATGCTCTTCGTTCGCACCTCCGGAGGCCCCTGTCACCAGGAGCACTAATGGGTCGGGCGGGCGTGGGAGGCGGGCAATGACCATGGCGGTGCTCGAGCCGGGCGCCCGCCCGGAGCTGGTGGCCGACGGGTTCGTCTTCGCCGAGGGGCCGCGCTGGCGGGACGGGAAGCTCTGGTTCTCGGACATGCATGGCGAGGCGGTGTACACCACGACGATGACCGGCGAGACCACCCGGGTGCTGGAGATGCCAGGCAAGAAGCCGTCCGGCCTCGGCTTCCTGCCGGATGGCTCGCTTCTGATCGTCTCGATGGCGGACCGCGAACTGCTCCGGCTCTCCCCGGACCGCACGTGCTCCGTGTACGCCCGGCTTGGCCACCTCGTTGACGACGAGCTCAACGACATGGTCGTCGCCGCCGACGGGACGGCCTTCGTGGGCAGCTACACGCTCGCGCCGGACGCCGGGCTGCTCCTGCGCGTCGCCCCGGACGGCCAGGTCTCGGTGGCCGCGGAGAAGATGAACTTTCCCAACGGCACCGTGATATCGCCGGATGGCCAGACGCTTACGGTCGCCGAGTCCAAGGCCAGGCGACTCACGGCCTTCGACCTGGACGCCGACCTTGGCCTTGGCGGCCGGCGAGTCGTCGCCGCGACTCCTGACGCGGCCGCGGACGGGATCGCCCTGGACGCGCTGGGAGGAATCTGGGCCGCCTTTCCGCTGGCCCACGAGTTCCGGCGGATAGTGCCGGGCGGCGAGGTCACGGACCGCATTCCCCTGGGGGACCGGATGGCCATCGCCTGCGCGCTGGGCGGACCGGACCGCCGGACGCTTTTTCTCCTGTCCGCCGTCGACTGGAACTCCGCGGCCCTGGGCGGCGCGCGAACGTCCACTGTCACCATGGTGCGGGTCCGTGTGCCGGGCGACGGTCTGCCCTGACCTTCCGACCCCCCTGACCTTCCCCGTCCTGGTCTTCCACCCGCTCGACCTTCCAGCTGCCTTGGTCTTCGACAACCGCTCTGGCCATTCAGTCACGCGAGGCTCGTCCAGCGGGGGGCGTGGGACGACGATCATGATCATCTGTAGTCAAAATAGTAAAGGTGTCCACGTCGCGATCCCGACGGTCTGACACGGGCGGCGTCGTCGGCTCCCGGCGCCAGGTCGGTTCGGGCCGTTCAGTCGAGCGGCCCGATGGGTAGTCCGTCGTGTCCAGGGCCCCGTATACCTGGCGCGGCCGGGGCGTGAGCGTTCCTCCCGCGCATACGGGCTCGCGCTGGCGAGGCCGCCGCCCGGCGCACCGGACTGGAGCCGAGTCTGTCGGCACCGTGCCAGACGTCACCGTGACCGGGAAAGATGGCCAGACGGTGGGCTGGGCCGGCTCTGCCCATACGCGCCACGACGCGGGCGCGTATGGGCGGGACGCCGACATCCCACCGCCAGCAAAGGCATAGCGGACAGCGCTCTTCCTATATCGGCGATACTGACGGCTCAGACCAACGCGGTGTCTCGGGGGCTGGGCGAGTGTCGATATACAGGGCTGCGGTCCAAGAGGCGCTGCCTGACTACGAGGTGGGCGACACACTCGGCCAGGGTGGGTTCGGACTGGTCTTCGACGGGCGTCATCGGGCCATGGGACGCCGCGTCGCGATCAAGGTGCTGACACAGCCGGGCCAGCAGGACCGGTTCCTGCGTGAGGCGCGGGTGCTCGCCGACCTTGACCACCCGCACGTCGCCCGGGTCTTCGACTATCGCGAGAGCCCGGAGCAGCAGCTCCGTGTTCTGATCATGGAGCATCTGTCCGGAGGCACCCTGAAGGACCGGCAGCGGACGAACAGGCTGGCTCTGGAGGAGTCCTGCGTGGTGGGGATCGCCATTGCCGAGGCGCTCGAGTACGCGCACACCGCTGGCGTGCTGCATCGGGACATCAAGCCGGACAACATCCTGTTCGCCCGCGACGGGACGCCGAAAGTCGCCGACTTCGGCATCGCGAAGATCCTCCAGGAGGGCAAGGGAAGCTACGTGATCGGTAGCCCGGGCCACATGGCGCCCGAGCAGTTGGGCCCGGGTGAGCTCGGCCCGGCCACCGACGTCTACGCCCTTGGTGTGGTGCTCTATCGGCTGTTGTCCGGCCGGCCGCCATTCGACCCCGCCCTGACCCTGTTCGAGCTGTGGCAGACCCAGGTGAGCACCCGCCCGCCCGAGCCAGTCGCGCCCGAACCCATCGCCAAGGTGGTGATGAAGGCGCTCGAAGCCGACGTCGTGCGGCGTCACGGGACGGCCCGTGAATTCGCGCTCGACCTGGCGCGGGCGGGCGCTGGCGCCTTCAGACCGGGCTGGCTGACCCGGCCCGGAATACTCCTGTGGGCGAGCGATGACATCCGCACGGCCGCCCAGCCGGCTCCCGTCCTGCCGGCTCCGGCTCAGCCGGAGCTCGTCCCCGCGTCGGCTCACAAGCCCCGACAGGTCCCACCCCCCGCGCCGAAGCCGAAGGGCGAGAGCCCCCGGGACGGCGACACCCCCGTCAGCACACGGCCGCATCCCGTCTCACGACCGAGTGACCCGCCGCGCGGACAGGCGAACGAGGGTCTGTTGGGCAGGGACCTGACCGACGCGGACCTGTCGGGTCGGAATCTGACCAATGCGGACCTGTCGGGTCGTGACCTGGCCGGCATCCGCCTGACCGGCACCACGCTCGCCGGTGCCGTGCTGCGCGATACCGTTTTGACCGGCGCCCTGCTCGACCACGTCTCGCTCGTCGGCGCGGACCTGACCGGGGCCGACCTGAGCGCCGCGCGGCTCGTCCACACCGACCTGGCCGGGGCAGTGCTGGACAGCGTCCGTTGGACGCGGGCGGCGCTGCTGTCCTGCGCCGTCGACCCCGCTGCCCTGATGGGTGACGAACTGGCGTCGGCCGCGGTCACCGGCCGCGATCCGGCGACGCTCATCATCCCGCCCCCGCCCGCGTCGCTGCGCTCGATCGCTGTAGATCCGTGGGGTGGCCTCCTCATGTCCGCGGGCCAGGACGGCGCGCTGCGGCTGTGGGAGGCATCCAGCGGGCGGCTGATCCGTGTTCTCACCGGTCATGTCGGTGCCGTCAACGCGGCGGCGTTCTCACCCCGCGGCGCTCGGGCGGCCTCCGCGGGTGCCGACCACACGGTGCGGCTGTGGGAGACGTCCACAGGACGCGAGATCGGCCTACTCACCGGGCACCACCTGCGCAGCGGTACCCCGAGCCCCGTGAACGCGGTGGCGTTCTCCCCGGACGGCATCCTGATCGCCTCGGGTGGCGACGACGGCGCGGTTCGGCTGTGGGAGACGTCCACTGGACGCCAGATCGGCCCGCTCACCGGTCACACCGGTGCGGTGAACGCGGTGGCGTTCTCACCGGATGGGCGTCTGGTCGCCTCGGGCGGCGACGACCAGACGGTGCGGCTGTGGGAAACGGGCAGCGGGACTCTGCTTTACCAGCTTACGGGCCATACAGGCGCGGTGAACGCGGCGGTGTTCTCCTCAGATAACCGTCTGGTCGCCTCGTGCGGCGAGGACAAGGCGGTGCGGCTCTGGTATGCCGCCAACGGGCGGCCGTACCACCTGCTCACCGGTCATTCCGGTGCGGTGAACGCGGTGGCGTTCTCGCCGGATGGCCACCTCATCGCCTCCGCCGCGACCGACAAGATCGTGCAGCTGTGGGACACCGCGAGCGGGCGGCCGCTTTACCAGCTCACGGGCCATACAGGCGCGGTCAACGCGGTGGGGTTCTCCGTCGATGGCCGACTGATCGCGTCCGGTGGCGACGACGCCGTTCTCCGGCGATGGGAGACAGCGAGCGGGCGGCCACTCTCGTACACAACGAGCCTCGCCACGGCGGTGTCGACGGTCGTGTTCTCCGCGAACCGTGCGCTGCTCGCCTCTGCCGGTGACGACAACGCGGTCCGGCTGTGGGAGCGGTCCACAGGGCGCCAGCTGCACCTGCTCACCGGTCACTCTGACGTGGTGAACGCGGTGGCGTTCTCCCCGGATGGCCGCCTCCTGGCCTCCGGCGGTGACGATCACGCCGTGCGGCTGTGGGAGACCTCCGGCGGACGCGCGCTGCGCCAGCTCGGCGGGGACTGCGGCCGGGTGCGCGCGCTGGAGTTCTCAGCGGATGCCGCCCTGCTGGCCTGCGCCGGTGACGACAAGAAGGTGCGGCTGTATGACACCGCTGGCGGGCAGGCGCCGCGCCAGCTCACCGGCCACAAGGACCGGGTGAACGCCGTGGCGTTCTCACCGGACGGCAGCCTGCTCGTTTCTGGCGGAGAGGACAGGACGGTGCGGCTGTGGGAAACGGCCAGTGGCCGCCAGCTACGTCGCCTCGCGGGTCACGAGGGCACGGTATTGGGACTCGCGTTCTCCCCGACCGAGCATCTGCTTGCCTCGGGGGGCGGCGAGGGCATGGTGCGGCTGTGGGAGCCCGTCGTCGCGTCCCAGGGTGTCCCGCTCGCCGGCCACGTCGGACCGGTGAACGCGGTCGCGTTCTCCCCGGATGGCCGCCTGGTCGCCTCCGCCGGGGAGGACGGCACGGTGCGGCTGTGGGACGTGGCTGGCGGGCGCCAACTGAGCCAGCTCACCGGTCCGGCGGGACCGGTGAACGCGGTGGTGTTCTCGCCGGAGGGCCGGCTGGTGGCCGCGGCGGGCGCCGACGGGACGGTGCGGTTGTGGCGGACGGATGGGGGGCGCCCATACGCGATCCTGATGGGGCTTGGTGACGGGTGGGCGGTCCTGCTGCCCGGCGGCTCCTACAAGATCGCTGGCGATGGCGCCGGCGACGCGTTCTGGTGGGCCGTGAACGCCGTCCGGTTCGATGCCGGTGTGCTTGACGAGCACTTTCGCTCGGTCCGAAGGCTGTCCGATGACCGCGCGCTGCCTCAGGTCTGAGACGCGGGCCGTTTCTCGGCGTACCACTGACGGCGACCCCGGCCAAGGAAGCCGCCGCCACAGACGTGGCCGATTTCCGACGAAGACCGCCGAGAGACCGGTCAGCTGGTCGCCGGGGTGGGCGCGGTGGCGGCGGCGTGGTCCTGGACCGCCTTGCCGATGGCGGCCGCGGTCTGGTCGCGCCACGTCTTTGACTTGCCGAACTGCCAGTTCTCGGAGGCGAGCGGGGCCGCGGAGGCGCCGGTGAAGTGCGGGACGACCTCCCGGGCGAACAGGTCGTAGCTGTGCCGGGTGGCCTCCGGGTCGGCGAGGTCGGCGGCGAGGAGCAGGTAGCCGCCGAAGCCGCCGGACTGCTGCCACAGCCGCTCGATCTGCGCGATCGCCATGTCCGGGGTGCCGCAGATGAACGAGCCGGTCGCGTTGCCGTGCTCGATGCGCTCCGCCAGCGGGGTCGACGGGTCGAGTGGTATCGGAAGCACCTTTGACTGGTAGTTCTGCACGGCGGTCAGCCCGTAGGCGACGTCCTTCGCCGCCTGCTCGACGGTGTCGGCCAGGTGCATCTGGCCCATCAGCCGCCAGCCGCGCCGGTCCATCGTCTGCCCGTGCCGCGCGGCCATCTCGCCTGCGACCTCCCAGTGGGAGCCGAGAATGTCGAAGCCGCCGGCCTGGCTCGCGGCGATGGAGAGCATCCCGGCGCCGAACCGGCCGGCGGTGCGCGGGCCGGCGGGGGAGAAGGTGGCGGCCACGGCGATCTCCGGGCGCGGCCGGGTGTACGGGGCGAGCTGCAGCACCGCGTCCCGCAGGGTGAACCAGTCGGTCTGCCGGGTCACCGGCTCCTCGCCGGCGAGGAGCGCGACGACGGCCTCGAGGGACTCCTCCATCATCTCCCGCTGCCGGTTGGTGTCGATGCCGAGCATGTGGGCGTCGGAGGCGAGCTGGCCCGGGCCAACGCCAAGCATCACCCGGCCGCGGGTCAGGTGATCGAGCAGGACGATCCGGTCGGCGACGTGCAGCGGATGGTGGTACGGCAGCGAGACGACGCCGGTGCCGAGCCGGATGCGGCGGGTCCTGGCGGCGGCGCTCGCGATGAACACCTCCGGCGACGAGATGATCTCCCATCCGCCGGAGTGGTGCTCGCCGATCCACGCCTCGTCGAAGCCGAGCCGGTCGAGATGCTCGATCAGGGCCAGATCCTGTTCGAGCAGCAGCGTCGGGTTGCGGCCGGCCTTGTGGAACGGCGCCAGGAAGATGCCGAACCGCAGCGGCCAGCGCGCCCCGGCCGCGACCTGGTTGGTGATCGTGTGGGACAGGGACAAGACGAGCCTCCGTCGACGAGAAGCGAGGTGAGAGGTCAGGCGGCCGGCGGCCGGCGACCGATGGTCAGGGGGTGAAGGGGCCGCGGCCCATCTGGTCGCGGACGGTGACCACCGCCGGGTTTGTCAGCGCCCGGCGCTGCCAGTTCGCGCCGTCGACGACCAGCGTGTGCCCGGAGATGAACCGGGCATAGGGCGAAGCCAGGAACGTCGCCGCCCAGCCGAGCTCGCGCGGCCGGCCGACCCGCATCGCCGGCTGGGCGACGGCCTTGTCGTGGGTGCGGGCGAGGTTGGCCTGGATATCGGCCGTCATGTCCTCATGCGGGAAGAG
Organism: Pseudofrankia coriaricola; assembly: GCF_032027725.1. Lineage (NCBI taxonomy): Bacteria > Bacillati > Actinomycetota > Actinomycetes > Frankiales > Frankiaceae > Pseudofrankia > Pseudofrankia coriaricola. Next base: position 49,126 of record NZ_JASNFO010000045.1, read on the forward strand.
CCCGGGAACGAGCCCGTTCACCTGAATCCCGTACGGCCCCCACTCGACGGCGAGCGTCTCGACCATGTTCTTCACCCCGGCCTTGGCCGCGGCCGAGTGGGCGAAGCCGGGGCCGCCCGTCCAGGCGTAGGACGCGCCGACGTTGACGATGGAGCCGGTCCGACCGGCGGCCATCAACCGGCGGGCGAACTCGCGGGCGCAGAAGAAGGTGCCGTTGAGGGTGATGTCGACGACCGTGCGCCAGGCGTTCGGCGACATGTCCTCGGCCGGGACGGGGAAGTTGGCGGCGGCGTTGTTGACGAGCACACCGGGCGGGCCGAACGCGGCCTCGGCCGCGTCGAACAGGTCCGCGACCTTCTCGGGGTCACGGATGTCGCAGCGGGCCGCGAGGACCGGGGCGCCGAGCTTCTCCATGGCCTCCCGGCCGGCGTCGAGATGCTCCTGCTTGCGGCTGCCGATGACGATAGAGGCGCCGAGGCGGGCGAACTCGGTGGCGATCGCCCGGCCGAGCCCGGTGCCGCCGCCCGTGACGACGACCGCGACGCCGTCGAAGGTGCCGGGCGGTAATGCGCTCTCACCGGCGCCGGGCGGCTCGGACAGCCCGATGACACCCTGAGCGTCGCCGGTCCGGCCTGCGGCGCCGTCGGCGCTGGCGCTGGCGCTGACCGAGGCGGTTCCGCCCGTCCCGCCGTTTGCTCCGTTCACCGTGTCCGTGGCGTCCGTGGCGTCCGTGGCGTCCGTGGCGTTCGCGTTGGCCGCCTTGGGCCCCTCGGCGCCGTCGGTCGGGTTCGTTCCCATGGGTCCGTTGCCGGTCATGTAGTCAGCTCCCCGTGTATCGGGGCGGGCGCCCCTCGGCCCGTGCCGTCCGCATCTCCGCGATGTCGTCCGACCTGCTGATGAAGGTCTGGAAAACGAGCTCGTCCGCCATCGACGAGCGCAGCGTCGGCTCCGAGAGGTGGCGGATCACGCGGCGCGCCATGTTCACCGAGACCTTCGGCGCGGCGGCGATCTTCTCGGCCATCTCGCGCACCGTGCTGTCCAGCTCGTCGGCCGGCACGACCCGGGAGACGACACCGTGCGCCAGCGCCTCGTCGGCCCCCATCGCCCTGCCGGTGAGCACCAGGTCACTCACCACGCCGTGGCCACAGATCTGGTACAGCCGGCCGATGCCACCGGTGTCCGGGATGACGCCGTAGCCAAGCTCCGGCAGCATCATCCGGGCGCCCTGGGCGGCCACCCGGATGTCACCGATCAGCGCCCGTTGAAACGACGCTCCAATCGACCAGCCCTTCATCGCGACCAGGATCGGGGCCTCGATGTCGAGGATCCGCAGGATGCCGCGGTGACCGCGTTTCATCAGCTCGTGGTGACTGAGTTCGACGGCTCCGCCGCCGATCGCGGCGACGTCGCGACCGGAGGAGAACGACTTCCCCTCCGCTCGCCAGATCACCGCCCGTAGGTCGCGTCGCTCCGCCAGCTCGTCGAGGATCTCGAAAAGAGCGAGGTCCATCGCGTCGTCGAAGGCGTTGTGCTTGTCCGGGTTGTTGTTCGTGATCGTGGCGATCGGCCCGTCGACCTCGAGCCGGACCCGTTCGTCAGCCATGTGCGCACGCCTTCCGCCTCACCAACGGCCGCGAGCCGACCCAGGACCGGCCCGGAGCTCCGACCCCGGAGCGGGCCGCGGCTCGCGGCCGCCAGGAGAGAAGCGTGGGCGGTCTCTCCTCGGTCAGGAGGGCCCTCCGGGGAGCCTGCGAGGCCCATGTTGTAACACGGTTCTACCTTCCTGGTGTCTTCGGCCGCAAGTGACGCGAGACGCCCGCCGGGCCCGGCTTCGCCGTGGTCGTCCCGCGGGCGGGGTAGCCCTGGCGAGGCGCCGGGTGCGGGATGGTCTTATGGGCGGCACACGGATTGGTGCGTGCGGCGAGATGGACGCCGCGCCCGAGGGCCGCCGGTCAGGGCGGCGGTGAGGCGGTCACGCGGTGCGGACGAGCCGGCTGGAGGCATTCAGCGACGGCGTTCTGGCCATCATCATCACGATCATGGTCCTGGAGCTGAAGATCCCCGAGGGCCATGACTTCGCCGCGCTACGGCACGCGGCCGGCTCGGGCCTGCTGACCTACCTGCTCAGCTTCGTCTACGTCGGGATCTACTGGAACAACCACCATCACATGTTCCAGCTGACACGCCAGGTCACCGGGGTCGTGCTGTGGGCGAACCTCGGGCTGCTGTTCTTCCTCTCGCTGTTCCCGTTCACCACCGCCTGGATGGACGAGAGCAAGTTCGCCCACAGCCCCGTCGTCCTGTACGGCATCAACCTGCTGCTCGCCGCGATCGCGTACTACATCCTTCAGCTGGTAATCATCCGCGGACAGGGCGCCGATTCGCCGCTGCGGCAGGCCGTCGGCCGGGACGTGAAAGGCAAGATATCGCCGGTGATCTACCTGACCGGCATCCTGTGCGCCCAGCTCGTCGACCCGCACGGACACGTCGGTGTCCTGATCGCCATCGCCTGCTACGCGGCCGGCGCGCTCATGTGGCTCATCCCCGACCGCCGCATCGAGCACGCCATCCGAGACCTCGGCACCCCGGACTGACCCGCGGCCGGCCCGGCGAAGCCCGCCGCTCGGTCAACGGCGGTCATGGGTGTGGTGAGCAGATGGCACTGATGGAGAGACGGGTCTGCGCGTCGAGGGCGATGGTGACATTGGTTTTTCCCGGTTTCCTGGCCATAATATCCGAGAAAACGGGAATCTCTGTGAACGATGTAACCGAAATCTTGGTTTCATGCGGATACCGAATTCCCTCGGAAATCCGTCTCCCGGCTGCGGTCGACGAATGTGATCTAGTGCTGCTGAGCCTTAAACTGGACGGTTCTCCTCCATGGTTAATTCCCGATTCTCAGGCGTCGCTCGCTCACGTGACACAGGCGTCCGCGGTGACTGGAAAGGCGCCTCGAGAAATTGTTGCTCGGCTCGCCGACTACGGAATCACGCTGAACTCCTCCGCTGGCGTACCCGAGCAGATACCGACAGCCGGCCGTGCGCTGCTCAACTGCGAGAACAAGGTAATTCGGTCCCTAGGGCGTGTGTTCAAATCGTGGCGGAAATTCGACGCCGCCGACTTGGTCGCGGCTTCCGGTGAAACGCAAAGATCGCCATGGGACATCGCATGCACCCTGGGTACCTACGGTTTTACTGGTAGCGTTCCCCAGAGTCTTTCGGACGAGTTTCTCGAGATTGACCGTGAGATCATATCCTATCTTCAGTGGAGTGACTTTATCTGGGCTCGCCTCATTCGGCGCTCGGAGACAGATTCGGAGAAGGTCGCACGGCTGTCCGTGGCTTTCGTCGTCCAGATCGCGGATCGTGTCCGTCGGGCGCCACGCGAGGTGATCGACCGGTTGTGCGCGTACGGGTTCGAGGGCCCGAGTAACGAAATTCTTCCGGACCGTGTGGAGCCGGGCGACGCGGAGATTCTATCCCAGACTGACGATCTTCCATCGCCGGAGGTTCCGGCGTGGATGGTCGCGTTGGCGGCAATGGAGAACAACCGTGGCATCGAGGAGGTAGTCGAAAGGCTCAGAGCATATGGATTTGACCCGCCGGGCGCCGACCTATTCCCCAGAGACTTTAATAGCATTCTATTGAGCGGTCCGACGGATTCCCGTCGTCGTCTGGACCCGGCGAAACCGGTTGACCGTGGTCATATTGCGTTCGTCGCATCACGAACGGCGTGGACACCCGTCGGCGTGGCCGCGCGGCTGCTGGCCTGTGGCTTCGACGTCCCGGCATCCGACCGTCTGCCTGACCGCGTGGAATCCGCGGATCTGGTGGTGCTCAGCAAGTGCCTTGGCGGAGAAGGGCCCTGGATTCCATGGGACAAGCCGGTACCGCCAGTTCACATTGCGCTGGCGACGCTCCACACGGCCCTATCCGCAAGGGAGATCATCAAGCGCCTCCTGGCCTACGGGTTCGCCGTGCCGCGCGAAGCGGAAGTGGCACATGATCTACAAAGAAACGATCTGAATATAGTCCCGAAGGTCCGTTGTGGAAGTCGGCTCGTCGGCTCGTCGATCTTTATGCTCCGGTTCCGGCTCTGCATCTGTGTCGCCTGCTCGGCAAGAGTCTCGAGGGTGGCCCGCCGTTCATCCCGGCTGTGCGGCGGTTGGTGGAACTCGGGTGGGCCTTGCCACCTGGCGTGAGTCTCACCCCGCCGTCGGATGAGACGTCCGAGACGGAGCGAGGGGCTGTGTCCGTCGAGGATCAGGCAGGCTCGGCGTAGAGGCGAGTGAGATCGATTGTTGCGATCTTGGCCCCGGCGGGCGTCGCAGTGGTGGCGGTGGTCAGTGCTGGGTCGAAGCCGGCGCCGCTGTAGCAGGCGAGGACGGTGTCGCGGACGTCGTAGCCCTTGGCCGCGAGCAGGTCGCGGGCGCGGCGTAGCCGCTCCACGTGGCGGGTGCCCATCACGTCGCCCCATTTCGCCTCGCCGAGAGAGAGGACCCGCCGCGGCTCGCTCTGAACGGGCGGGGCGAGGACCGCGACGTCGATCTGGATCTGGCTCTTGCATTCCGGATCCGCCACGACGCCGGCCCCGACCTCACCTGGGAGCTCACCGAACAGCTCAGGCGGCGCGCTGACCGCGAACTCGCGGCAGATCTGCTCGAAGTGCGGCCCGAGGACCTGGGCTGAGAAGCGGGGTCTGGCATCTCGCCAGACGGGCACTGCCCGGCCGCTCTCCAGCAGTCCCCATCGCGGCCGCATGATCGCCTGATAGAAGACGATCAATGGCTCGGCGATGCGGTAGACCGATCGTCCCTGCCGAAAAAGGTCCGGCTCGCGGCGCAACAGACCACAATCCTCCAACATGCCCAGATGGTGGCTAATGTCGGTCGCTTTACGACCGACATAGGTTGCAATGCCTCCGCGGGAGTTGTTGCCGTTCGCGACCGCGCCGAGGACCGAGTGGTACATCGCGGAGTCGCGGACACCGGCCTCCTCGTCCAGCAGGTAGCGGGCCTCCCGGAACAACGGCGTTCCAGGGTTGAGGACGGTGCGCAGCACCCAGTTGTCGAAGTCCTCCGGGCCGGCCGGGGCGTCCTCGTTGACGAAGCGGCGGTACGCGGGGGTGCCACCGACCACCGCATGATGCGCGACCGCGAGTCGAGGATCGCCGATGCCCCAAAACCTGGCGGCGACCGGATATTCGAAGGGATGGACCACTAGCTCGAGGCTGGCCCGACCCCGTAGGGGGGCGGTTCCCGCCAGCAATTTGCCCATGACGGACATGGCCGACCCGCACAGCAGCAGGGAGATCCCCTGTTTGGTGCCGCGTGTCGGTGACACCGCCCGGTCCATCTCCCGTTGCAGGATCGATGGCAACGCCGGTGACACAGTGCTCAAATAGGGGAACTCGTCGATCACGACCGGGCCCGGCAGTGGGGCACCCACGGAGAACAGGTACACGACGGCCTCATCCCAGCTCGCGAAGCGAGGCGGCACCGGGAGGTCGATCCTCTCCGCCAGCACGTCGGCGAACAACTGCAATGACTCGGCCTCGGTCGCCTGGGTTGCGCCAAAGTAGAGTCCACCGCTCTCCCGTGCGATCGCCTCCAGCAGGAACGTCTTCCCCTGCCGCCGCCGCCCGCTTACGATGCCGAGCTGCGCCTGCCCGCCGGTTCGCCGCGCGAACGCCGTCAGGTGCCCCCACTCGAAGTCCCGGTCGTAGACCTGCTCTGGCTTGAGGATCATGTCGCCTGCCCAGGGCCGTTAGAAGTGTACTTCTTAGAAGTGTACTTCTAATTCTTTGACCGGGTCGCTAGCCGGCGCGGCGAGGAGCCGTGGCGGCTGGAGGAGCTACGAGCAGGCGGGTGAGGGTGGCTTCGACATGGGGGAAGCTGATGCGCTCCTGTTCCAGGCGGATCGCGTCACCGTAGGCATGGCTGACGAGGTCCTGGTGGAGCGCCGCCTCCTCGGGGGTCAGACGGGGCAACTGGGTGCGGTGCTGCGAGGGTTCGCGGACCCACTGGTCCGGGTGCGCCAGCAGCGTTGCGCGGTCCATCAGGAAAGACTCGGCGTCCGGTATCTCGGCGCGCAGCCGGTCGAGGATCGCGAAGCCGTGGGTGTCGAGGTCGCCCCAGTAGAGGACGCGGCGGCCCGCGAACCACGGGTGCGCGGCGAGGCCGGTCAGCCCGTACCCACCACCGAAGACCGCGGCCGCGTCGGGCACGTCGGGGAAGGCCAGGTAGGTGATCTCGTTCTCGAGCACGAACACGGTGCCGACGTCTGGCGCCGCGGCCCCGAGGTCCTCGACTCGGACGCTCAGCTCGCCCACGCCGGGCAGGCGATTCGCGGCCGGGTCGAGCGACCGGAACCGGGCGTAGGCCGGCGGGCTCCGGAACCCGTACCGCCGGGCGAACTGGGAGCGGGAAACCGCCTGGTCGACCGCGGCGTCCGGTAGCAGCAGGTCGAGGAGTTCGGCGAGCAGGGCCCGGTGGGCCTCGATGAACTTGGTGTCGACGTCGGGGACCGGCACCTGCCGCAGATATCGGCCCTGGCCGCGTTCGCGCACGAGCCACCTGGTCGTCGCGAGGATCCTGGCCCACTGCTCGGGGGAGTGCTGGAGCACCCGAACCGGATGGGTGTTCACCCAGCCCACGAGCGTCGCCACGGTGACGGAACCATCAGCGGGCCCGGGCCCGGGCCCGGATGCGGCGGTTCCGCGGAACCGGGGCGGGGTGGCGTCGAGAGATCCGGGCCTTGTCACGTCGTCGAGTTCGGGTGGGTCGGCTTCTCGGGGTTCCGTGCCGGTGGCGGCCGGGAGTCTGGCGGTCACGTGGCCTTCGGCCGCGGTGATGGCACGCAGCCTGACGAACCGTTGGACCTCGGCCGTGACCTGAAGAAGCCGCCACAACGCGTCCCAGCCGCCGTCGACGACGAACCTGGCCGGGATCCTGTTCGTCCCGATGCTGCGGCCGCCGACGGTCCTAGTCGGCAGCCGGAAGTCCGTCGACCTTTCGGCGGCGGTGAGCCACTCCCGGCTCCAGGTCCGTGCCTCGTCGAACCGGTCGGCCAGCTCACTCACCGCCGGCCCCCGAAGCGGAACCTCCACGGGCTCGAACGGCTCGCCCTTCGCCCAGGCCGCGAGATACTGACCGTTCTCCCAGCGCCGACGCAGCCGGGCACGCACGTCCGCGAGCGTCGTCCATCCCGTCGCGTTCGTCCCCGCCCGCGTCACCCCGTCACCCCGTCACCGCGGCACCGCGGCACCGCGGCACCCAGCCACCCCGTGACCAGCTGCCGCGGCACCGGCGGTCGCGGCACCGGCCGCCGCGTCAGGTCGCGTCACCGAACGGCGGCCAGCTCGGCCGCGAGCCGGCCGACCCGCCTGGAGCGGTACTCCTGGACCGTCAGGTTCTGCAGGCGTGAGTAGCTACCGGACTCGTTGTCGACGAAGCCCACCGACGACACGTGCCGCTCGATGACGTGGATCTTCTGCAACGGGGTGACGATAAGCAGCTGGAGGCCGAGGCGTTCGAACAGGCCGAGCGCGAACCGGGTCGAGGCGTCCGACCCGCGGCCGAACGCCTCGTCGATGACGACGAACCGGAAGGTGCGCGGCCCGGAGTCGAGCTTGAACTGGTAGGCCAGCGACGCCGCGAGAATGGTGTAGGCGAGCTTCTCCTTCTGACCGCCGGACTTCCCGCCCGAGTCCGTGTAGTGCTCGCGCTCGGTGTCGTCCGCGAGCGCCCGTTCCGACGCCGAGAACACGAACCAGTTGCGCACGTCGGTGACGCGCCGGGTCCAGATCCGGTCGGCCTCGGTCTGCCCTTCCCGCCCGCGCAGCCGCTCCACGATCTTGCTGACCTGCAGGAACTTCTCCTCCGAGTACTGGTCGGCCTCGCCGCCGCCCGAGAGCGACCCCTCGGTGCAGGCCCGCAGGTCCGCGCGGAACTGCCTGACCTCGGTGTTCGGGGTGTCGTCGAGCTCGAGCCGGATGAAGGTGCCCGGGTTGTACTCGATGGACGTCAGCGACTCGTTGATCGTCGCGACCCGCCTCCTGATCAGGTCGCGCTGCCTGTTCAGCTCGGCCTGGAACGTCGCGATGTCGCGGATCGTGTTCACGTTCAGGTGGGTCTTGAACTCGGCCTCGAACCGCGGCAGGTCGTCGCGGACCAGCCGGGCGTGCAGCTCCCGGTAACCGCCGATCGACTCCACCGAGTCGTCGAACTCCGCGGTCTCCAGTGGGTAGGCCTGCCGGAACCGCCCCATCTTCGCGACGAGGCGCCGGCCCGTCACGGCCCGGCGGTCGCTCACCAGCCGCGACTCATGGCGGATGGCGTCGTCGAGCCGTCGGCCAGCGTCCGCCCACTGGCGCGGCAACGACGGGCGCGGCTCGGTCAGCCGGGCCGAGAGGGTGGTGAACGAGGCGCTGGCCGGCGCGAACTCGGCCGCTGACAGCATCTGCTCGCATTCGGCCAGCTCGGTCCCGGCGTCGTCGCGGCGCGTCTGGAGCCCGCCGAGGCGGCGGCGCAGCTCGTCGCCCCTCTCGTCGGCCCGTTTCAGCTCGTCGGTGAGTTCCCCGAGGCGCCGGGTGATGTCCGCGAGCTCCGCCGACGCCTTCTCGAGCCCGGCCTTCTCCGCGGCAAGCGCGTCGATCTCACGGGCGACCGAGCGCCAGTCGAGCTCACGCCAGGCCTGCGTGTCCGCGAGCAGCCTGACGTTGGTCTCCTGGCCGCCTACCGACTCGATGTCCCCCGCGACGGCGTCGAGGCGGCCGGTCATCTCCGCGAGCTCCGCCTGTACCTGGGCCGCCCTGGAGACGATCGCGGCGATCTTCTGCTCGTTGCTCCAGCCCAGGACGTACTGCGTGCGGTCGTCGACCCGCCAGCGGTCGTCCTTCTCGTGCCGGCCGCCGGTGTGCTTGATCTGCCCGGCGCGGGTGACGGCCTTCGCCGCGCGGCGGAAGTCGTCCATGGTGGCGACGCACTCGTGGTCGGCCCGCGACTCCAGCTCGCGCCGCAGCCATGGCAGGAACGGCGAGTCGGACTTCAGGTCGAGGCGGTCGACGAGCAGCGCGTTCCCACCGCGGGCCTGTCGCTGCCGCGGCGGCCCGACGGCCGACGGCACCCGGAAGTAGATCAGCCTTGCCCGCAGGTGGTTGCGGTCGATCCAGTCGGAGGCGGCCTGGTAGTGTCGATCCGGCACGAGCAGCGAGAGCCCGAAGCCGTGCAACAGCCGCTCGGCGGCTCCCTCCCACTCGCGGTACTCGGGTGAGATCTGGATCAGCTCGCCGGCGAACGGCAGCTCCGCCGCGTCGAGGCCGGTCTCGGAACACAACCGCCCGCGCAGTTCCAGGCTCCGCACGGGAATGTTGCTGCGCCGCTGGCGCAGGCTCGCGATCTCGTCGCGCAGCGCCGCCGACTCGTCGCGAATCATCCTGCTCTGGACGTCCAGATCCGACCGACGTGCCTCCAGCTGCTGGCGCTGCCCGGCCAGCGTCTCGGCGAGCCTGGTGAACTCACGGCGCCGCTGGTCGAACTCACCGGCGTCGCGCACCGCGTCCAGACTGAGCGCGGCGAGCCGGGTGTCGAACACCCGCGCCCGGGCCTCGCGGGTCTCGCGGTCCTGGCCGAGCCGGCCGAGCTCCCTTTCGATCTCGCCGAGGCGGCCCCCGCCGAGACCGGCGCGCTGGAGCTCCAGGCGCTTCTCGTCCGCGCGCAGCGCCCGGACCTGGGCGTCGAGCTGGCCCGCGCGCGCCGTGTCCTGCTCGATCCGCACGTCGAGCTGGCGGATCTCGCCGCGCAGGAACGCCGCGGTGCGGTCGGCGACGAAATATCGCACCGCCTGGGCCTCGGCCGCGAGCGCGCGTTCCCGCCCGCCGAGCTGGTCGTACTCGTCGCAGTCGCCGAGCAGCGGAGTGAGCGCCTCGAGCTGGTCGCGGGCCCGGCGCACGGCCGCGTGCGCCCTGGTCAGGTCCTCGAAGTGGGCGACGAGCTCGTCGATGCGCCGCCCGACGTCCTGCTTCTCGAGCATGTGCGCGCGGACGAACTCGTTGAGGTCGCCGACGGACTTCATCGACACCGTCTGGTGGAACAGCTCCATTGCCTGCTCGGACTCGATGCCGAGCAGGCGCCGGAAGGCACGCCCGTAGCCGGGGAAGCCGTCATGGACGTCGACGCCGGCCCGGCGCAGCTTGCGTTTCAGCGCGGGAATGTCCTCGCCGAAGTCGGCGAAGTCCGCGGCGATCCCCAGGTCGCGCTCGGCGGTGGCGTAGAACCGCTCCGGCTGCCCGGCGTCGTCCGCCGGCTGCCAGAAGACCTGAGCCAGGCTCGCGGTCGCGCCCAGCGCCTCGTTGACGAACACCCCGAGCAGCACCGAATAGGTGCTGCCGTCGGTCCGCAGCCCGACCGGGCGGGACCCGCCGGACGACTCGACGCGCTCGGACTTGTAGTGGCCCTGGACGTAGGAGCGCAGCGTCCGCTCGCGGGACTCGGCGCCGGCGGCCCGGTTGTAGGAGATCCGCTGCGCGGGCAGCAGCAGCGTGGTGACCGCGTCGACGACCGTCGACTTGCCGGAGCCGATGTCGCCGGTGAGCAGGCCGTTGTGCCCGCCGACGCGCAGTGTCCAGACGCGGCGGTGGAACGTGCCCCAGTTGAGCAGCTCGAGCCGGTCGAGCCGGAAGCCTGGCCGCGGCGGCCTGGCCGCGTCCGCTCCGCCCATCCCGTCCGTCGCGTCCATCCCGTCCGCTCCGTCCGCTCCGTCCGCACCGTCCGCGTCAGCGGTGGCCGGCTTCCGATGACCGTTCTCCGAGTGAACGGTGGTCATGCGTCCTCCTCGGTTGAGCCGGTCAGCGACCGTGCGTACCGGGCGAGGCCTTCGTCGAAGCCCGACAGCCATTGGGCGTCGACGAACGCCTTGAGGATCCGGCGCACCTCGTACATCTCGTCGGAGCCTGGCAGCTTGTGGAGGAACCCCAGGTCGACGACCTTGCGGAGATGGGTGTCGATCTCGTCCACGAGCCGGGCCTCGTTGCGACCGGCCGGCAGGAACATCCGCATCATCTCGACGAGGTCGGCGCGCGCCAGGACGAGCCGCGTGTCGGCGTTGTCGGTGTCGAACTCGGCGAGCCGCTTGCGCAGCAGGGCGAGCAGCAGGCTGACCGGGAACGACAGCGCCCGCCGGGCGATCAGCCTGGGCACAGGCTCACCGCCGTCGTCATCCGGGCGCGACCGCAGGAACGCGTACCCCTCCGCGTCGTCCACGATGACCTGCAGGCCGATCACGGCGACGTAGTCGGACACCCGCGTGCGCAGGCCGAGCAGGTGGCGCCAGGCCTTCTCGTGCTGGTCCCGGTACACCGGCCCCTTCATCAGGCTGGTAACGACGAGTGAGAAGTCGAGGTCGGACTGGGGCGCTGTCGCGGCCCGCGCGGACGAGGCGGCCCGGCCGCCGGCCGGGCCGTTCGCGGGCTCAGCCATCCGCGCGCTCCTCACTGGCCGCGGCGGGGCCTGTTCCGCCCGTGTCGGCCGTGCCAGCCGTGGCGGCCCAGCCGGCACGGACGAACGTCACGCGCGGAACCGTCGCCACCCGCACCACCCCATCGTCGCCCTTCCAGGTCAGCTCGTCCGTGGCGCGGTCGTCGAAGACCACGCTGAACGCCTCGTCGCCCAGACCGAGATAGGCGACGAGCTCCGCCAGGCCGCGCTGGAGTGGGCGGTCCGCCAGCAGCGAGGGGAGGCCGACCCGGGGCCGGCTGGCCAGCGCGTCGCGCACGGCCGTCGCGAGCCGCGCCGGGTCGACGTGGACATGGTCGTAGAGCGCTCCCGAGTCGAAGTCGCCGTCGCCCTCCTCCAGCCCGGTGCTGTCAATCGCCGTCCGGCGTTTCGGCGCGTACAGCCGGCGTTCCATCGGCAGCACGATCCGGGGCGCCGTCTCGTCGAGCTCGGCTCCTGGCAGCGGCCCGGGAGCGTCGCGCAGCTGGAGGGCGTGTGCCTCGATGCCGCGCAGGATCTCCCCGATCCGGCGGTTCTCCAGCCACACCCGGTCGTCGAGGAAGCGGCGCAGCTGCGCGGACAGCAGCCGCACCGTCGCCTGGGTTCGCTCGCCCGCGGCGAGCCAGTCGTGGTGGATCGTGCCGAGGCGCCGGTCCGCGTCCGCGAGCGCCGGAAGCTCCAGGACCTGGTCGAGCAACGCCGTGAACCGCGCCTGTCGGTCCGCCGAGAGCAGGAAGTCGTAGAAGGCGCCGAAGCTCCTGCCCTGGTCGGACTCGGTGATGCTGCCCCGGCTGCGCAGGACCTCGTCGAGCAGCTCGCCCTTCGCGCCGTCGAAGGAGGCGATCTGGACGCGCAGGCTCCGGTCGAGCTCGCGGAAGTTCGTCTCGACCTGGCGGAAGTCCGCCAGCAGCTCGCGTGCCATGTCGGAGAACTGCTGGAACCGGTCCCGCTGGGCCGACGGGTCCAGCACGTCGAGCTCGCCGCGGCCGACCCGGTCGATCTCCCGGTCGAGCGCGTCGCGCTGGCGTCGCAGCTCTTCGAGACGCCGCCCCGGGTCGGTCTCGGTCCCGAGTGTCATCTGGCGGAGCAGGTCGAACAGGGTGTTCAGCCGCGACTCCGTGCCGACGAACGACCGCGCCCGCAACCCGGACAGGAACGACACGACCTGCTCCAGAGCCGGGGTCGCGTCGAAGTGGGGCTCGTCGGAGCCGGGCGGGTAGTACTTGCGCAGCCAGCCCTGCTCCGCGCTGGCCCATTCCTCCAGGTAGGCCTTCGCGGACCGCGGGTAGGTGCCGTCACCCAGCTGCTGGTTCAACGCGTACAACGTGTCGTCGAGACGGCCGGTGAGCGCCGATGCCGCGATGTCGCGGACGTTCTCCTCGACGAAGACCTGGGCGAGGAAGCTGATGACCAGCGGGGCGTGCTCGGCGCGCAGCAGCCGCCAGGCCGGGCCGCGCCGCAGCAGCTCGACCGTCTCGTAGTCCAGGTGGTTGTCCAACGGCCGTCTCCTCCCGATCGTCGCGATCGTAGGTGACAGGTCCGACAGCTACCTCGGTTGGTGGCGGGGCGCATGGCCGGCGAGCTCGGCGGCCGAGGATCCTGAACGGTGGACGGATACCGTCGGGGAGGCGGTGCCGCCGGGTACCCGGGGAGGTGCGACGTGGCGGTGGCGGCAGGAACACGCCCGGTCGCGTTGGAGCTGCTGCCGCACCTGCGGCGGGCGCGTGACCACATCGACCGGCACTACCGTGAGCCGCTCGACCTCGACGAGCTGGCCCGGGTCGCGCGGGTGTCGAAGTTCCACTTCGCCCGCTGCTTCGAGGCGAGCTATGGCGAGACGCCGATTCGCTACCTCACCCGCCGCCGGATCGAGCGGGCACAGGACCTGCTCCGGCATGCCAACCTGACGATCACCGAGATCTGCATGCTGGTCGGCTTCTCGAGCCTCGGGTCGTTCTCGGCGCGCTTCACCCAGCTCGTCGGCGAGACGCCCTCCGCCTACCGCGACCGGTGGGCGGCCCGCGGCGCCCCGCACGTCCCCGGCTGCTACCTGTTCATGCGCGGCTCCATGGACCTGCGCGGCACCGCGGGCGACCCTGGCGACCCCGGCGATCCGGGCAATCCGGGCGGCTCGGGTGACCCGGCCAGCCGGGCCGGCCCGGGCGGCGCCGGCGGAGACGGCCCGGCCGGTGGCCTGAACTCGCGCAATCTCGGAGAAGCCGGCTTCGCCGGGCCGGGCCTACGCTGACCGCATGATCACGAACATCTCGCTGCTGACCGTCTACTGCCTCGACCAAGAGGAGACCCGCGCGTTCTACGTCGACCTGCTTGGCTTCGAGGTACGCACCGACGTCACGATGAGCGAGGGCTTCCGCTGGCTCACCGTCGGCCACCCGAGCCAGCCGGGGCTGGATGTCACGCTCATGATCCCCGGGCCGCCGCTCGACCAGGAGGCGGCCGACTTCTACCGCCGCCAGCTCGGCAAGGGCCAGCTCGGCGGCCTCGGGCTCAGGGTAGACGACTGCCGCAAGACCTACGAGGAACTGACCGCCAAGGGAGTGGAGTTCGTCCAGGAGCCGTCCGACCGGCCCTACGGCGTCGAGGCGGTCATGCGCGACAACTCCGGCAACTGGCTGGTCCTCGTCGAGCCCCGGAACTTCAGCCCGGCGGACTTCGCCTGACCTGTGCTCCCGGAGCAAGGCCGGGGGCGGCGCGCGGGCAGTCCTCGCCCGCGCGGCCCTCGGCTCACACGCCGACGGGCGCCAGCCCCTCGACCGTCGGAGCCCCGGTCTCCAGCTCCGGCCCCTCGGTCGCGGCCTCGACGGTCGTGGCCGCCGCGGACGCGGGTTCGGCAAGCGCGGGTTCGGCGGACGCGTCGGCCCGGCCTTCGTCCTTGCCCTGGTCGGCCGGTGCCTCGGCCTTGACGGTCCTGGGCTCGCCGGACTTCACGGTGATGACGCCGGCCAGGACGAGGACGCCGCCGAACAGCTGGACGGGCCGGGGGAGCTCGGCGAGCAGCAGCCAGGCGAAGCCCAGCGCGGCCACCACCTCGAACAGGGCGACGAACGAGGCGAGGCGCGGCCCGAGCCGCCGGCTGGCGGCGATCCCCGCGCAGTAGGCCAGCGCGCAGGCGACCAGCCCGACGAGCGCCAGCGGAACCCACCAGGGCACCGTCACGTCCCGGTAGGTCACGGGCGCCGTCGACGCGGCCATCGGCACCATCCCGACCGCGCCCGCGACGACCAGCGCGACCGCGCCGACGACGAGCCCGCCCGCGGCGAGCACGATCGGCGGCAGGCCGGTGTCGTCGGCCGCGGACAGCACGAAGTAGATCGCCGCGCCGACCATCGCGCCGAGCGCCCACAGCATGCCGGGCAGGCTCACCTGGGTGCCGTCCACCAGGTCGAGCACGCCGACGAGCCCGAGCGCCGAGAGGACGGCGCCGGCGAGCGTCCGCCGTCCCGGCCGCTGCCCGTGCCGGGCCCACAGCCACAACACGACCAGCACCGGCGCCGTGTACTCGATGAGCAGCGCCGAACCGACCTCCATGTGGTCGACGGCGTTGAAGTAGCACAGCTGGCAGCCGGCGACCGCGATCAGCCCATAGCCGACCAGCAGCCCGGCGTTGCGCCGCAGCAGCCACCACCGTCCGCGCAACGCGACCAGCGCCGGCACCAGCAGCACCGCCGCCGCGATCGTCACCCGCGCCGTGACGGCGGCCGCCGCCGTCCAGCCGCTGTCCAGCAGCCCGCGCGCCAGTGCCCCCGACATCCCGAACGACGCGGCCGATACGAGCGCCAGCAGCGTGCCGACCGTGGACCCGCTGCCTCCGTCCGCGGATCCGCTGTCTCCGGAGCTTCCGGCGCCGCTACCCGTCGTGACGCTGTCCACGGTCGCGCTGTCCAGGGTGAGGCCGCCCGTGAGAGCGCGGCCGTCGGCCGTGCCCGACCGCGCGGCCGGGACACCGCCGCCCGCCGGGCCCGCTGCCGCCATGTCATGTGTCAGGGACCTCATGGCTGATGACGCTATGTTCGATCGGTGTAATATGTCAATGTGCTCTTCGCTCATGACACCGAGGCGTCACTGCTGGCGGCGGTGTGGTTGGTCAACTCCGCCCAGGCGCCGGACACCCTCGAGACCGTCGAGCAGCTCGACGACTTCTTCGACGAGTTTCGTTACACCGGCCACCGCGACGGCGACGAGACCGAGCTCGCCGCGGTCCGCGCCCTGCGCCCGGCGCTGCGCCGCCTGCTCGCCGGCAGCCGTGACGAGGCGGCCGAGCTGACCAACCAGGTGCTCGCCGACGCCGACGCCGTCCCGCGCCTGGTCCGGCACGGCGGCTTCGACTGGCACATCCACGCCGTTCCGTCGGACGCGCCGTTCATCACCCGGATCATGGTCGAGACCGCGATGGCGATGGTCGACCTGATCCGCCTCGACGAGATGTCCCGTCTCGCCGTCTGCGCCGCCGACGGCTGCGAGGGCCTGGTCATCGACCTTTCCCGCAACCGGTCCCGCCGCTTCTGCTCCACCGCCTGCGGCAACCGCGAGGCTGTCGCGGCCTACCGTGCCCGTCGACGAGGGCCGACCATATAGAAATTCTTCGCGTTTTCCCTGACAAAAAGTAGATGGACTTGGGCTGAAGTCCGGCGCACGCTCGGCGCGTGCGATGTCCGTACGGGGACTGATATGGACTGATATGTACTGATGCGGGCTGCCGGCCCGGCCGAAAGGTGTGCGTGGATGACGAGGCGGGGCTGGGCGCTGTTCGCGGCGATGAGCGTGATCTGGGGAATTCCCTACCTGCTCATCAAGGTGGCGGTCGAAGGGGTGTCGGGGCCGGTGCTGGTGCTGGCCCGCACGGGTGTCGGCGCGCTGGTGCTGGCGCCGCTGGCGTTGCGTGACCGGGCCGGCCGCGCCCAGGTGGCGCGCCATTGGCGACCGATTCTCGCGTTCGCCACGATCGAGATCCTCGGCCCGTGGATTCTGCTCTCGGACGCCGAACGGCACCTGTCCAGCTCGCTGACTGGCCTGCTGGTCGCGGCCGTCCCGGTCGTCGCGATCGTCCTGACCCGGCTGACCGGAGGCACCGAGCGCATCACGGCGGCTCGCTGGCTCGGTCTCGCTGTCGGGACCGGCGGGGTCGCGGCGCTCGCCGTGCCCGGTGTCCACGGCTTCGGCCTCCGGCCGGTCCTCGAGGTCCTCGCCGTCGCGGTCTGCTATGCGATCGCCCCGCTGATCGCCGTCCGCCGGCTCGGCGACGTGCCCTCGCTGCCGATGACCGCCGCCTGCCTCGCGTTCGCCGTGCTCGTCTACGTTGGCCCCGCCGTCGCGACCTGGCCGAGCGCTGTCCCGAGCGCCCGGGTCCTGGGCGCGCTCGTCGCCCTCGGCCTGATCTGCACGGCCCTGGCGTTCGTCCTGTTCTTCGCGCTGATCCGCGAGGTCGGCAACGCCCGTGCGACCGTCATCACCTACGTCAACCCGGCGGTCGCCATCGCCGCCGGCGCGGTCTTCCTCGGCGAGCCGCTGACCTGGTCCATCGGCGTCGGCTTCGCGCTGATCCTCGTCGGCTCGGTCCTGGCGACGAGCTCCCCGCGGCCACCGGTCGCGACCGAGCCATCTCCGGCCATTCCGCCTGCCCGATCCGCCTCGTCTGTCCCGGCCGCGTCGCTCGCGCCGCCGGCCCGTCGGCCCGGCGCGCGCGGCTGGGCCATGTCGCGCCACAAACCCGTCCGCTAGCGCCCCCGGCGGGCGGCGCCCTCGCGTTCCGGGTGTCCGGGCGTTCAGCGTGTCCGGGTCGGATCCCCGGTACTGTGGCCGAGGTAGGCGAGCACGGCGAGGACCCGGCGGTGCTCCTCGCCGGTGTCCGGAATCCGCAGCCTCTGGAAGATGCCGCGCATGTGGGTCTCGACAGTGCGCTCGGCCAGCACGAGCCGCCCCGCGATGGACGCGTTCGACCGGCCTTCGGCGGCGAGCGCCAGCACCTCGCGTTCCCGCGCTGTGAGCACCGTCAGCGGGTCGTCCCGGCCGGACGCGGCGAGCAGCGCGGCGACGACCTCGGGGTCGAGCGCCGACCCGCCGGCGGCGACCCGGCGGATCGCGTCGAGGAAGTCGTCGACGCCCAGCACCCGATCCTTGAGGAGGTAGCCGAACCCACCGGTCGCGACGAGCGGCACGCAGTGGCGGGTCTCGATGTGCTGGGACAACAACAGCATCGGCAGGCCCGGGTGCTCGGCGCGCAGCCTGCGCGCGGCCAGCGCGCCGTCCGCGGTCATCGTCGGCGGCATCCGCACGTCGATGACCGCGAAGTCGGGCCGGTGCGCCGCGACCGCGTCCGGCAGCGCGTCGGCGTCGGCGACCAGCGCGACGACGTCATGGCCCGCCTCGGTCAGCAAGCGCGCGAGACCCTCCCGGAACAGCGAGGAGTCCTCGGCGATCAGGATGCGCATCTAGAGCGTGACCTCCAGCCGGGTGCCGCCGCCCGCTGGGCTCGCGAGTGTCAACTCGCCGCCGAGGGCCGCGACCCGATCGCGGATCGATGTCAGGCCGAAGCTGCCGCGCGCGCCGCCGACGCCGTCGTCGGAGACCTCGAGCGACAGGCCGGTCGTCCCGCGCCTCGTCACGGCGACGCGGATCGCGCTCGCCTGGGCATGCTTGAGCGCGTTGGTCAGCGCCTCGGCAACGACGAAGTACGCGGTGGTCGCGACGGCCTCGGAGACGTCGACGTCGGCGGCGTCGATCTCGACGGGCACCGGTGACTGGGCGGCCAGCGCCTTGATCGCGGTCGCGAGCCCGTCGTCGAGCCGGCTGGGGCGCACTCCGTGTGCGAGCCGGCGCAGCTCGCCGACCGTGTCGGCCAGGGTGCTCACGGCGACGTCCAGGTCGCGGTGCGCCGGCTGCGCCGGGTCGAGCTCGCGCTGGACCGAGCGCAGTCGCATGCCGACGGCGATGAGGTGCTGCTGGGCCCCGTCGTGCAGGTCTCTGGCCAGCCGCGCCCGCTCGGCCGCGGTCGCCAGCGCCAGCCGCTCGCGGCTTGCGCGGGCGTCGTCCAATGCCAGTCGCAGCTCGAGACGCAGCCGGCTGACCTCGATCGGCAGGCGCGCGAGCACGGCCACGTCGCGTGCCCGGCGCAGCCCGCGCGCCGACCGGGCGCCCAGCACGAGCGCGCCCATCTCGCTGTCACCGGTCAGCAGCCGCACGCGCGGCGCGCCGGCGTCGAGGTCGACCGGGGTACCGGCGAGGTCGACGTAGGCGCCGTCCGGGCTCGTCGGTAGCCGGACGAGCAGCCGCAGCTTCGGGTCGCCGAGGACCGATCGCAGCATGTCCTCGGCCTCCTCAGGCTCGGCCGTGCCGTCGCGGACCCGCTGAACGAACTCGCCGACCCGGGCGAGCATGACCGTCCGCTCCCGGTCGACCAGCTGGCCCACCAGGTCGTTGACCAGGCGGTGCAGCGGCAGCAGGCACATGGCCGTCACGAACGCGGCGGCGATCGGCCCGAGCTGGGTGCCGGCGCCCACCAGGTCGGCGGTGCCATACACGACGACAGCGAACACGGCCGCCGACACCAGAGTGGTGAGCAGCCAGGACAGCGACGCGCCCAGCAGCCGGTCCACGTCGAGCAGGTCGTGGCGCCAGACGGCCACGGCGATCGCGCTCGGCACCAGGGCCGCCATCGCGACGAGGAACCCGGTGTAGGCCACGCCGACCGGGACGCCGAGCATCTCGGCGAGCCACCCGCCCGCCAGCAGCACCGGCACGCTCCCAGCCCCCAGCATCAGCCACCGCAGCTGCCCGCGGACCAGCTCGGAGCCGCGCCGATAGCGCAGCACCAGGCTCACGACCCCCGCGGCGAGCACGGCGAGCACGCCGCCGAAACCGGTGACGCCGATCACGGCGAACACGGGCGCGGGCACGCGCGTGACGAACAGGTAGGTCGGCCGCTGGTCGCCGCTGTGCACCGGCTCGAAGAACGACAGCGCCGCGTTGAGGAAAAGCCCGGCGGCGACGGCCCACCCGACCACGGCTCGCCACCGGCGGCCCGGCAACAGACCGTCCGGGAACACCAGGCACAGCCAGACGAAGCCGGCCAGGTTCCAGACCCAGGCCCCGAGCTTGAGCGTGTACACCAACTCGGCGGCCGGCCACGGATGAGCCGTGGTCAGCGTCTCGCCCCAGGACTCGAACGTGTACACTGCGGCCGGCGCCGCGCCCACCCAGGCGAGCGCCGGGCCGACCGGGCTCGCCGGGACCCGCCAGCGCAGCAGGTAGCCGAGCACCACCGGGAACCCGAACAGCCCGACCTGGGTCGCCCAGCCCCCGGGCGAGGGAGCATGCGACGGGCCGAAGACGATGCCCGCGCGAATCCCACACCCCGCGACGAAGACGAGCGCGGGCGCCACGGCACCCGCGCGTCCCCGCAAGGCGCCGGCCACCCGCTCATGGTGGCCTATCCGGCGTGCGCGCGTCATCAGTGCCAGTACGTAGCCGCCACCGCGCGCACAAGTCCAGCGCTGCCCGCGATGTCAGCGGCCCGCCTCGGCGGCGATGCTCCTTGTCATCCTCGAACCACGGACGCAAAGACAGGAGCCAGCCGTGGAACTTATCATCATGGTGCTTGTCCCATTCCCGCTCGGATTCTTCGTCCGGAACCGGATGGCGGCCTACCTCGCCTACGTCGGCGTGCACTCGTTCTTTTTCAGTTTCCAGAACACGGAACTGGTCCGGGAATGGGTCGGCGGCGACACCGCCGCCTTCCCCAAGGACCCGAACGCCCTGCCGTGGTCCTATGGCCTGGTCAACATCATCATCTACGCCGCCGGCCTCGGCCTCGTCACCCTCGGCTACACGGTGCGCGCCCGACGGCGGCGCAAGACCGTCCTCGTGACGTCGTGAGTCCGGAAGCGTCGTGACCCCGGCGGCGAGGTCGTCGCGGTGGCTCGCGCCTGCGCCGTAGACCCGCGAACGGTCCGCGCCGGGACCGGCGTCAGCGCGGGAAAGTCCTTGGCGTTGGCGTGGCACTAGCCGGAGTTCGCCGCGCGCTTCGCGTAGCGGGCGCGGAGGTCGACCTTGCGGACCTTGCCGCTGGCGTTGCGGGGGAGAGCGTCGACGATCTCGACGGCGGTCGGCTTCTTGTAGGAGGCGAGCCTGTCCTGGGTCCAGGAGAGGATGTCGTCGAGCGTCGGCGGGTCGCTCGGGTCGGCGGGCTCGATAACGGCCAGCGGCGTCTCGACCCAACGCGGGTGTGGGACACCGACAAGGGCCACGTCGCGCACCTTCGGGTGGCCGGCGAGGACGCTTTCGACCTCGGCGCAGTAGATGTTCTCTCCACCGGAGATGATCATGTCCTTCTTCCGGTCGACGACGTAGAGGAATCCCTCCTCGTCCTCGCGCACCAGGTCGCCGGAATGGAACCAGCCGCCGGTGTACGCCGCCGCGGTCGCCTCCGGGTCGCGCCAGTAGCCGGACATGAGCCCCGGCCCGCGGTACACGATCTCGCCGACCTCGCCGCGCGGCACGTCGCGCATCTCGTCGTCGACAATGCGTACCGCGACCGTCGGCACCGGCCTCCCGACCGACCCCAGCTTGCGCGGCGCGTCGGCGCCGTCGAGCACGCACGTGACCGGCGACATCTCCGTCTGACCGAAGACGGCGACGTTCGCGACCCCCGGAAAGGTCGCCGCCATCGCCTCCAGCGTCGACGCGAGTGCCGGTGACGCGCCCCAGGACATCGACCGCAGGGCCAGGTCCATCTTGCGCACCCCCGGCACCTCGCACACCGCCTGCCACTGCGTCGGCACCAGGAAGGCGCTGGTAACCCGCTCCCGGGCGATCAGGTCGACCAGTGCCGCCGCGTCGAACGCGCCCGTCGGCACGACGACCGCCCGCCCGCCGGTCAGCAGCACCGGCGCGAG
Organism: Pseudofrankia coriaricola; assembly: GCF_032027725.1. NCBI lineage: Bacteria > Bacillati > Actinomycetota > Actinomycetes > Frankiales > Frankiaceae > Pseudofrankia > Pseudofrankia coriaricola. The sequence continues at coordinate 70,528 of NZ_JASNFO010000045.1, forward strand.
CGCGCCGACCCCGGCGATGTGGAACAGCGGGGCGCTGACGAGCATCGCCGCCTCGGCGTCGGCGAGCTGGTAGGAGCGCATCGCCGTGATCGCCTGCATCAGCAGGTTGAGGTGCGTCAGCATGGCCCCCTTGGGATTCCCGGTCGTCCCCGACGTGTACATGATCAGGAACGTGTCGGTCTCGCGGACCTGGGCGTACGGGAAGCGACCACCCGCCATCCCCGCCGCGCCCGCCTCGTCGGGCCGCTCGGGCTCGGCCGCGACCGCCGTCTCGAAGTCCTCGGCGCCGGCGCCGGCCCGCCCCGGGTCGCCGCCCACCACCAGGCACACCTCGACCGGCACCCGGGCGCGCGCGGCGGCGGCCACCGGCGCGGTCGCCTCGTCCACGACCAGCGCGGCGGCACCACAGTTGTCCAGGATCCAGGCCACCTCCGCGCCGACCAGCCGGAAGTTCACCGGCACCGCGACCGCGCCCGCCCAGGCGGCGGCCAGGATCGTCTCGATGTGCTCGACCCGGTTGAGCATGAGCGTCGCGACCCGGTCGCCCGGCCGGATCCCGCGCCGCGTCAGCGCCGCGGCGACCCGCGACACCCGGTCGGCCAGCTCGGACCAGGTGACGCCGTGCCCGTCGAACCGCAGGGCGACGCCGTCCGGAACCTGATGGGCGTGCCGCACCAGCTGCGTCACCCAGGTGTACGTCCGCGCGGCCTCGAGCGCCGGGCCGGGTGCGCCTGGGCCGTTGCCCGCGCCCGCGACGTCGCTCGCCCCCGAGATCGTCCGGTTCGTCGTGGCCACCATCCGTCTCGCCTCCAGATCCACCAGGAACCCCACCGCCGATTGTGTGACGCCGATCACTGACGTTAGGTCGGATCGGCCGCGCACGGAACCCGGGACGGGTGGTCGTTCCGAGAGGGAGCGGACGGTCGCCCAGCGAAAGGCGCGGACGGTCGTCCGGAGAAGAGGCCGGCGGGCCTGACTTGTCGGCGCGGGGACCTACCGTGGAGGCATGTGCCGCAACATCACGGAGCTGCGCGGCCTTGAGCCGTCGGCGACCGACGAGGAGATCGAGGCAGCCGCGCTGCAGTTCATCCGCAAGGTCAGCGGCCTGCGCCAGCCGCCGCCGGCCGCGGCGGAGGCGTTCGACGGCGCCGTCACCGACGTGGCGGCCATCGTCCACCGGCTGCTGGACGCGCTCCCGGCGCGCCGCCAGCCCCCGGCGACCGTCCCGCCGCTGCGCCGTCCCGAGGTCCGCGCCCGCCTCGGCCGCTGAGCCGCGCTTGGTGTAGACGTGGCCCAGCCAGCCAGCCAGCCAGCCAGCCAGCCAGCCAGCCAGCCAGCCCTGATGCGCGCGTACGCGCACACGGGACCGCCTGTGCGCGTACGCGCACATCGGGAGCGTGCGGGGCGGGGCGTCAGTCGGCGTCGGTGAAGACGTCCAGGAACGAGGCGGCGGGGGTGGCGGACGGGTCGTTGAAGTACTCGCGGCCGCCGAGGAGGGCGAACAACGGAACCGGAAGACGGGTGACGTAGCGGCGAAGGCGAGCCGGAGCGCGAGGGCCGGCGAGCTGGGAAGCGTGCGCGGCGAGCGAGGCGCGCTTCTGGCGTGCGTAGCGGCGGACGTCGACTCGGTAGGCGATCTCGCGGCGCGGGGTGAACATCGGGGGAGCGGGTTCCTCTGCCGCCGCGGCCTGGCGACGGAGCCGGAACGGCCGGGGCCGCTGGGCCGGCCGGGCCGGTCGGAACAGCGCGCCGAGCCGGCCGATGCGGACCAGTCGTTCGACGGTCTCCCGCGGGAGGGTCGCCTCCACCGTGCGGATGCCGCCGGCCAGGTCCGCCGCGCGGGCGCCGACCTCGTGCACCCGCACGTGGTCACGGTGCCCGTATCCGCCGCGCGCGTCGTAGCTGATCAGAACCGACGCCTTCTCCGCGCGCAGCAGGCCGGCCAGTTTCCCGGCCGCCTCGTCCAGGTCGGCGCGCGCGAACCTCTGCCGGTCATCCGGATCCGGGTAGAACAGCGGCCCGTGCCCGCTGTCCGCGTAGCCGAGATACTCGACCCGGGCGACCCCCAACTCGGCCGCGCTTGCTCGCAACTCGTCCAGGCGGACGCGTGCCTCGGGATCGGAGCCGTTCCCCATGTGCCCGTCGGTCGCGACGACGATCACGACCCGATGTCCCGCCGCGGCGAGCAACGCCAGGGTCCCGCCGCTCCACAGCGCCTCGTCATCCGGATGCGCGTGCAGCGCCACGACCGAGCCCACGTCCGGATCGTGCCAGACCGGCGCGACGACGCCGAAGCCGCGACCTTCAGGGCTTCCGCGCGACCGCGGCCCAGACGGGCACGGGGGCGGTGTCGGCACCGGGGTCGGGACGCCACTCGGAGGCGGTGACGAGGCCGGGCTCGACGAGTTCGAGACCGTCCACGAAGCGCGCGACCTGGTCCCGCGTCCGGTAGACGGAGATCACCGGGCTGCTCGCGCTCGCCTCGTCCATGCTGCGGGCGGTCTCGGGGCGGACGTCCTGGGCGATGTGGGCCAGCGAGAGGTAGCTGCCGGACGGCATCGCGTCCAGGAGGGTCCGGACGACCCGGTCCGCTTCGTCGGAGTCCGGGATGAACTGCAGCACGCCATGCAGCAGGGTCGCGACCGGCCGGGAGAAGTCCAACGTGGCCGCCGCGTCCTCCAGGATCTTCTCCGGGTCACGCAGGTCGGCCTGCAGATAGGCGGTCACGCCCTCGGGAACGCCGGTCAGCAGCGCCCGGGCGTGGACGATCACGACCGGGTCGTTGTCGACGTAGACGATGCGGCTTTCGGGCGCGAGGCGCTGGGCGACCTCATGGATGTTGTCGGTGGCCGGCAGGCCGGTTCCGATGTCGAGGAACTGCCGGATGCCCGCGTCGGCGGCCAGGAACGTCACCGCGCGGCGCAGGAAGGCCCGGTTCGCGCGCGCGGTGTGCGGGATGGTCGGGTCTATCGCCAACATCTGGTCGGCCAGGGCCCGGTCGACGGCGAAGTTGTTCTTGCCGCCGAGGAAGTAGTTGTGGATCCGTTCCGGATGCGGGAGATACGGGTTTAACCCGGCCGAGGACTGCTCGTCATTGGGCATGTCCACTCCCCCCTTGGCCGCTGCATCGCGGCGCACCTGGACATAGTCGCAGAGTGTTGGACAACTGGTCATCAACTGGCCGTCGTCATGCCACCCGGTAGCGGTGCGTGCACGGCGACGGAGCGGCGCCGAGCGGCCGGGCTGGTGCCAGCCCGGCCGCTCAGAGCCGCCGGAAGCCGCCGGCGAGCCGTCCGGCTACTCCTCGCCGACGGGGGAGAGGTCGTCGTAGCGCTGGTGGGCGAACGGGACGATGTCCTCCTGCGGCAGGCGGCGCACGACGGCGCCGGTCTGGATGCTGGAGCGCTCGGCGATCTCGATGCCGACGAGGCGGCGCACCGGCAGGTCGGCGACGGGGTCGAACCGGGACTCGCGCAGGATGACCTCGCCGTCCACCCGGAACAGCTTGCGCGTCTTCTCCCGGCGCTGGACATGCACGAGCCCGGGGTCGTCGTCGAAGCCCTTGCCATCCGGCGCCGGCTGGAACTTCAGGTAGAAGCTAGTGCGCACCCCGTCCGCCGGCAGGGGCAGCTCCTCGACGATCTGCCCGCTGATCTCCACGTAGGTGACGCCGAGCCGGGCGAACGAGCCGGTCAATCGCGTGCCGACGGCCAGGTCGCCGCCGAGGGCGAGGCGGACCTCGGCGATCTTCTTCGGCTCGCCGAACGTCTCCCGGCCGCCGATGACCGACTGTTCCGTCGACATCGGCATCGTGAGCGCATAGTCACCGACCAGCCCGTCGTGGACGGCGCCGACGGCGAACGTGCCGGCGCCGAACGGTGGTAGGCGGCGGCCGACGTCGACCCGCGCGATCGTGAGCCGCACGTGCTCGGGCGTCGACGCGACCAGCGGCGGCGGTAAGACGGCCGCGACCAGCTCGGGATCGGTTTCGTAGATCGCGACGATCGAGGTCGCCCAGGTATCGACCGAGGTCGCCTCGACCTCGCGGTTGCGTAGCTGCTCTGGGGTACGGGCGCCATAGCGGATACGGGGACTCACTGTGTCTCGGGTTCGCTCCATCGCCGCACTCGCTCCGTGGCCGTCCTCGTCCCTCGGACGACCACTCCGCTCGCTTGCTCCTGCGCTCACGATGATTCCTCCTTGCCGTAGCCGATGAGGGCGGGGCACATCTCGGCCTCGATGGGCAGCGACGCCGGCTTCAGCGGCTCGGCGACCTCGGCGACCCTCGGGCCGAACCGGTCGGCGAGCGGGCGCAGCGCGTCGAGGTCGAAGCCGTAGGTGGTGGCGGCGTTGCCGGCGAGCATCCGCTCGACGTCCACCGGGGCGACCCCGGCGAACGCGGCCCGCAGCGCCTCGCGCGAGTAGGGGTGGCTGCCCTCCCTGTGCGGGTAGTCGCTGCCCCACATGATCTTGTCGAAGCCGATGCGGCTCGCGGCCGGCACCTCGCTTCCGCGCAGGAAGCTCGCGCCGATGCGGACCTGCCGGGCGAAGAACTCGCTCGGCCGCAAGGACAGCCCGCCGACCAGCTCCTTGCCCCAGACCGCCTCCTGCGAGTCGGCGGTGCCGGTGCCCATCCGGTCGAAGAAGTAGTCGAGGCGGGCCAGCTCCTCGGGCACCCAGGCGGTGCCCTGTTCGGCGAGCACCAGCCGCAGGCCGGGATGGCGCTCGAAGACGCCGCCGACCAGCAGGTGGGTGAACGCCCGGTGCGCCCACCAGGTGACCTCCAGCAGCAGGATCACCTTGTCCTCGGCGCGTTCACCGGCGGCCGGCGCGGCGCTGCCACTGTGGTGGTTGACCGGCATGTCCAGCTCTTCGCAGACCGACCAGAGCGGTTCGTAGTACTCCGGGTCGTACAGCGAGGGCACGCCGGAACCGGGCGGCGCACCGGGTAGCAGCACGCCGCCGAACAGGCCGTTCTCCTTCGCCCAGCGCACTTCGGCGACGGCGGCGTCCAGGTCGTGCAGCATGATCTGGCAGATGCCGGCGCGCCGGCCCGGGGCCGCGGCGCAGAAGTCGGCCATCCAGCGGTTGTGTGCCCGCAGCCCGGCCCAGCGCCGCTCCAGGTCGCCGGCGTTCGGCGCTGGCGGCTGCTCGACGAGGGAGTTGTTCGGGTAGAACGGCGGGACGGTGTTCGGGTAGATCACCTCGGCGACGATCCCGTCGGCCTCCAGGTCGGCCAGCCGCCGGTCGGAGTCCCAGTTCCGGCCGCCCAGGTCGCCCTTGAGGTCGTCGTAAGGAACGGTGTAGCCAGCGGCCCAGGCGTCGAAGTCGTCCAGCCAGCGGTTTTCCAGGTAAGGGCGGTAGCCGCGCAGGTTCCCGCCGCCGTGGCAGTCGGCCGAGATGACGATGTAGCGGTCGTCCGGTGCCGGTGCCGGTGCCGGTGCGGGCCCTGGGTTTGGGTTTGGGGCCGGCGTGGGCGCTGGGGCTGTCGCGTCCGTGGTCATTCGGCCACGCCCCAGGGGAGGTCCTGGCCGGTCAGCCAGTGCCGGCCGGCGACGCGGGCCCGGGCCCATTTCGCGACGTTGGCCGCGTCGTCGGTCTGGCCGAGGCTTTCCGGGGTGACGTTCAGCCGGTCGGCGATCGGGCGCAGCCCCGCCAGGTCGAAGCCGAAGACCTCGGCCGCGGCCTCGCCGAGCATCCGGCGGGCCTCGGCGACGGGGACGTCGTGGAAGGTCTTCTTCATCCATTCGCGCGAGCGCGGCCAGGTGCCCTCGGGGTGCGGGAAGTCATTCCCCCAGAGCATGTTCTCCAGGCCGATCTCGTAGCGCATGCCGATCTCGCGCCGCTTGGTGTTCGACGAGCAGATGAAGCAGTTGCGGTCGAAGTACTCGCTCGGCGACATCGTGAGGTCGCCGAGCGAGCCAAGCTTCTCCGCGCCCTTCTGACCGAGGTAGAGCCGGTCCCAGAACCACAGCAGGTTCGCCACCCACCAGCAGCCGGCCTCGGCGACGCCGAACCGCAGCCGCGGGAACCGCTCGAACACGCCCGACCAGAGCAGGAACCACAGCGGCCGCGCCGGCCACCACGTCACCTCGGTGACGTAGATACCGAGGTGGTCGCCGTAGGACTCCTTGTCCGCCGGGCCGGAGTGAGTGAGTACCGGCATGTCCAGGTCCTGGCACAGCGCCCACACCGGGTCGTAGCGCCGGTCGTGGTAGGGCGCCTGGTGCATCCACATCGCCGGGATCATCACGGCGCGCAGGCCGGACTCGTAGGATCGGCGGATCTCGGCGAGCACGTCGTCGAGAGGGGCGGTGATCTGCATCAGCGCAATGCCGCGGCGCCGCAGCGGCGAGTCGGCGCACAGCTGGGCGAGCCAGCGGTTGTGGGCGCGGGCGCCGGCGAGGCCGAGCACCGGGTCGAGGTCCCCGGAGAGGCCGAGGCCGGTGCCGAACGGGGCACAGGTGCGGCTTTCCACGGCGTCCGCGTCCGGGAAGATGATCTCGGCGGTGATGCCGTCCGCGTCCATCTCCTTGTTCCGCCGCGCCGCCTCCCAGCCGCCCTCCAGGCCCTCGGCGTTCTCGGTGAACCATTTCTGCGCGAACTTCGCGTCGGAGGTCCCCATGCGGCGGATTTCCTCGACCGCCGCCGGCCTGCCGGCGAGGAACTCGTCGAACGCCGGGTGGAATTCCTTCTCCAAGTAATCCCGGTACAGCTCGGTCGGTAAGCCCGCGTGGCTGTCGGACGTGATGACGACATACGGGGTGGCGGAGGCGGTGTCGGCGCCGGACGTGCCCGTGCTGCTCGCGGGCTCGCTGTTCTCGGGTGCTTTGTTCTCGGGTGCTCCGTGTTCGGACGCGGTGGCCATGGGGCGTCCCCTTCGGCTCGGCCGGCCACTGGGACCGGCCGCTGGGTCGGCCGCTCGGGCGGCTCGACGGCGGCTGCCCGCCGCCCGATCAGGGAACCTCTTTGCATCAGACATGTCAATCTATGCACTATGCGAAAAGGGGCCGGTACAGTCGCCGCATGTCGTCGCGCCCGCGGCCGTCCCCGCAGACCGACCGGGTCATCGCCGTCGTCGAGATGCTCGCTGGCGCGCCGGGCGGCCTCAGCCAGTCGGAGATCTCCCGGCGGCTCGGCACCACCGCCGCCACCTGCTACCCAACGCTCGCCACGCTGGAGCGCGCCGGCTGGCTGCGTCGCCACCCGACACGGCGCACCTACGCACTGGGCCCCGGGCTGATCGCCGCCGGGCAGGCCGCCACCGCCGGCACCGACGCGCTCGCCGCCGGGCGCGGCCGGATGGCCGACCTGCACCGCCGGCTCGGCCTGTCGGTCGTCGCGCTTGTCCCGGCGGCCGAGTACGCCACGGTCGCGCACCTGGTAGTCGACCCGCGCGGGCGCCCGCTCGCCACGCTGCGCGTCGGCGACACGATCCCGTTCCACCCGCCACTCGGGATCACGTCGATGGCCTGGCAGCCGGACGCGGTCGTCGAGGGCTGGCTCGACCGCGGCGGCGTCACTGACCCGGCCGACCGCGGCGAGTACCGCGAGCTCCTCCACGTCATCCGCGTCCGGGGCTACTCCGTCGAGCTGTCCACGTCTCTGGACGAACGGGTACGCCGCCAGGTCGGCGCCGCGGCCGCGGCCAACCTGCGCGGCCAGCTCCCCGGCCTGCTACGCGACCTCGCCGCCGGCCTCGCGAGCCCGGCGGACTTCGTCGCCGGAGACCTGGAGGACGCCCGGGACTACCGGGTGGACTCCCTGTCGGCCCCCGTCTTCGACGCCCACGGCGCCGTCGCCCTCGTCGTCTCCCTGCGCGGCTTCGCCGCGGCCATCACCGGAGCCGAGGCCAGCCGGCTCGGCACGGCGCTCATCGCCGCGACGGACGCGGTCACGGCCGATATCGCCGGCCGCCCGCCCGCCATTCGGTCCGGGGGCTGACCAGGCATGGCGGGCAGGACGGAAAGCGGTTCAGGGGACGCGGTTGGACGGCCGGGGTAGCCCCGCGCCGTCGGGGAGCAGGCAGATCCGCGGGGTATGCCTGGCTCGGCGGGTCGCGGTCACGTCGCGTCTCCGGGATCCCACTCGCCGGTCGGGTCGAGGCGGAGCGCGAACGGCCGGCCAGGGTGGTCCGCGGCCATCGCCCGTTCGACGGTGCTAAGCAGATCGGTCAACCGGTCACAGCGAAGAACCTTGGCTGATGGCAGTACCGCCCACCACGTGCCACCGGTCTCCGCGGGGCCAAAAGCGATCACCGGCGGCTCAACCATGGCGCGATCCTATTGCGCGCCGCCGCCGTGCCGCCCGCCGCGCGGCTCCCCGGTCGCCGTCCGCGAGGCGTAGTGGGTCCGCCGGGAATTGCGTGTGCAGGTCACGCACGACCGAGGACCGTGTTTCGAACCGCACCGATGTGGCCCGTGTTACTCCCGCTGACAGGCAGGCGAGAAGGGGAGGCCGTCCGGTGGGCGGGCACACAGCAGTGCCCAGGCGGCGAGGGTCGAGGCGTCCTGGATGACGCCGTCGGCGAGCATGGCCAGCCAGTCGGCGTGGCTGAAGCGGCGGGCCACCAGGTCCTGCTCCTCGACGCTCGGCGCGCGTGGGCCTTCGGTCAGGTCCGTGGCGAGCCAGACGTGGCAGCCCTGGGTGGAGTAGCCGTAGGCGGTGAACAGCCGGCCGACGTGGTCGAGCCGGCCGGCGCGCAGACCGGTCTCCTCCCGTAGCTCGGCCGCGGCGAGCTCCGCCGGGTCGACGCCGGGCCGGTCCTCCCAGGAGCCCTGCGGGAACTCCCAGTACCGCCCGCCGACCGGGTAGCGGTGCTGCTCCACGAGCCAGACCCCGCCCGCGTCCATCGGGATCACCAGCGCGAAGTCCGGCTTCTCGACGACGCCGTAGATCCCTTCGACGCCACCGATCCGCACGATCGCGTCCTCGCGTACCCGCATCCACGGGTTCTCGTACACCACTCGACTTGCCCGTACTGTGATTGGCTCGTCGTCCGCCACGCCCACCTCGCCACCGATCCGCCTGCCTCACTTCTACAGACACGCATCGGCCTCTGCGCGACTGCGCACGCCGCCGGATGACGGTCAGACCGCCACGCTGGGCGTTCAGGATGTTGCGGGCCACCTCCTGGACACCTTGGCCTTACGTGGGGCACGGCGCGCCGCCCGCGGCGGAATGATCGTGTAACCATTTCAAAACGCGATGAACCTACGGTCGGAAGACATGCGTGTCACCGCCGAGCCGTCCCTGCGGCACTATTGGTACCCGGTTGCCTTCGCCTCCGACCTCGGGGACGCGCCGCTCGCCCGCCGACTGCTCGGCACCGACCTCATGGTCAAGGCGATCGCGCCGGTCGACGACGGCACCTGCCGGCTGCTGTAGTTCGTGGTCCGCAACGACACCGAAGCCGACCGCCCGGGCGCCGACATCATCGCGTTCGACTCCGCCGTCCGCGACGAGGACTGGTACGTCCTCGAGACGATGCCGCCGGACTACCACCTGGACCTGATGGCGAACGTCCACATCGACACCGACCGCGGCACCATCGCCTACCGCCGCCTGCTCACCGAGGTGACCAGTGGTTCCTGGCTCCCGGCCGACGGCGCGCTGGCCGCCGCCGTCGACGCCGCGCTGACCGCGAGTTGATGCCGACGAGCACGGCTCATGCCGGCGCGACGTCGGCGGGAGCCGCCACCTGACTGGACCGCCTACGCGAGCACGCCGCGACGGACCGCGCACGACGACGACCGAAGCGGTGCCAGCGGCGTCCGAACGGGCCGCGCCGACAGTCCGCGCCGCCGCCGAGCCGCCGCACCGCCGCCGTGCGGCTGGGCCCGCGCCGGGGCGCACACCATTCGCGAACCGGTTCACCGTCACCGACGGATTGGTTTTCTGTGCCCCTTCCAGCCGGTGGCGTTTGGCATGTCGCCTGGTGTACGCCGATAACCTCCAAACCATGCGAGTGCGGCGCGTCGACCCACGCGACACCACGTGGGAACTGGGCAATCCGGTTTACCGCGTCTATTTCTGGACGCGCCCGGCCCATTCGAACGCCTCGCCCAGCTCGACCGAGTTCGAGATCACCGAGACCGACGTCCCCGCCGTCCTCGACTGGGCCAGGCGGACGGCCGGCAACCGCACCTTCGTCGTCTACGCCGTCTGCGGAACCGCCGACGGCCGCAAAGGCCTGGTCCGCCTGGCTGGCCAGGACCCCACCCGTGGCGCGGCCGCGGCCGGAACGATCAGCGGCGCTCGGCCGTCGGCCCGAAGCCTTTGAGACCACTGCCGGTTCGCCAACGCCGGATCATGACGACGGGGTGGCTGGCGACCGCGCTGATCGGGGCCGGGAGCACGGTGGCGACCACGGACGGAGCCGGCATCCCCGCAACGCCGGTGCTCGTCGAGCCGGCGCTGTAGCGGCCCCCCAGCCCAGCCCAGCCCAGCCCCGGCCCCGGCCACAGGTCGGTGGTTGGCGGTTGACGGTCGGTGGCGGAGTGGGCTCAGGCCCTGTGGGTCCGCTCGAGCCGTGGCGCGCGGTTCCGCGGAGCCGTCGTGGCGTGTGTCGCCCGCGCTGGCCTCGCCGACAGCGGCATGGCGCTGGACGTTCCGGGCGTGGCATTGGAGGTTCCGAGCCTGGGCTCGGGCGGAGCTCGCGACGCTTTGACAGGCAGGGAGGCCTGATCGGCAAAGGCGGCCGGGATCGACCGGGTCACTGGTCTCCTCGGGCCGGTGACGGGCAGCCTTCGGACTGCTGGTCGGCGTTCGGGTTACGTGGGCTCCGTGTCGCGGTTCCGCGGAACCGTCGCGGTCGGCTCCGTCCGGCATCGGCCGGTCGCCGCGGTCGGAACCTGGCCGGGTCGCCGACCGCCGTCGGGGACGCCTCCATGCCACGCAAGGGAGATGGCGATCACGGATCGAATGATCATGCCACTGAGCTGGGGTGATTCCGAAAAACTGTCGGTGCTGGGTGGGAGTCTGGTCGTGTCGGTGACCCCTTGACCCCGGGTGGTGGTGGCGATGTCCGCGATCGCGATGTCCGCGTCTGTGTCTGCGTCTGGGTCTGTGCCCGCGTCGGCTGGGACCGAGGCCGTCTCCGCCTCGGTTGTGTTGTCGGTGGACGTGGAGGCCGTGCCGCTGGAGGTGCTGGAGGGGGAGATCGTCGCGTGGGCGGGGCGGCTCGCGGCGGCGACGTGCGGCTGGTTGGTGATGGTGGCGGCGTTCGACCGGCGGGGTGGTTGGTCGGGGCAGGGGTTCGTGTCGTGCGCGCACTGGCTGGCGTGGCGCTGTGGGCTTGCGGTGCGTACCGCCCGGGAGCACCTGGCCGTCGGGCGTGCGTTGGAGGCGTTGCCGGCGGTGCGGGCGGCGTTCGTGGCCGGGCGGGTGTCCTACTCGAAGGTGCGGGCGGTGGCCCGGGTCGCCGAGCCGGACAGTGAGGGGGTCTGGCTGAACCACGCGCTGTGTTGCACGGCGGCCCAGCTGGAACGGCTGGCGGCCACCTGCGAGCGGCTGACGGGCGACCACGCGGGGCAGCGGGCGGGGCGGCGGGTGTCGTGGCGGACCGGCCGGGACGGGATGCTGCGGCTGTCGGCGGTGCTTCGGGCGGACGAGGGTGCCCAGCTGGTGGCCGCGATCGACGCGGCTCGGGCGAGCCTGGAGGACACCACCCCGCCGCCATCGCCGGACGACCCCGATCGGGTGCCGGCGGATGGGGAGGTGATCGTGGCGCCGCGCGACCGTCGGCTGGACGCGGATGCGCTGGTGACGCTCGCGACCGGGTTCCTGGACCGACCCGCGCCCGGCCTGCTTCTACCGTCGCACACGGTCACCGTCCATGTGGACGTCGACACTCTCCTGCGCGCCGGCGCTGAAGGCAGCGGCTGTGTCCCTCGCGGCGACGAGATCTCAGGCAGCGATCAGCCCGGTGGGGCGGCTGGTCTCCGTGATGGTGCTGGTGAGCCCGGCCCGCCTGTTGGCCCATCCGGTGCCCGTCGACTGTTGCGAGCCGATGCCGAGCCTGGGATCGGCCTGCCCACGTCGGTGCTCCGCCGGCTCGGCTGCGACGGTCTCCTGCGCGCGTTGCTGTCCGACACCGCCGGCAACCCACTGCACCTAGGGCGGCGTCGCCGGCTACCCGGTCGCCGGCTGCGCGACGCCGTCTACGCCCGCGACCTCGGCACCTGCCAGTATCCGGGCTGCGAGCGCACCCGCTGGCTCCAGGTCCACCACCTGGCGGAATGGTCCGACGGCGGCGGCGCGACGGACATCGACAACCTGACGATCCTGTGCACCGGTCACCACCATGCCGTCCACGAGGAGGGGACCATCCTCGACCGGGGTGTCGACGGCACGGTCGTCGCCACCCTGGCGGACGGACGTGTCTTGCGGCCCGCTCCCGTCGTCGACCCCGGCCCCCTGCCCACCGGGATCCTCGCGGCCATGGCCCGCCACCTCGACGACGACGCGATCCTTACCCGCGACGGTGGCCGGCTCAACCTCGCCGACTCGATCTGCGCGCTCACCCAGCACCAGTGGAACGCGGCCGCTCGGGCGACGCGCGGCGGTCCTGGCGCCCCGCATGACCAGACAACGACGGACCACCATTCCCGCCCGCCGACGGCGCCCGAACACGGCGGTGCCTGCCGGCATCACCCGCCCGGCGGGAACGGCGCGCGGCGGCCGGTCCGTCACTCCCAACGCCGCCGGCATCCGGCCACCCCCGTCGCCAGCGGGTAGCGCGGCCGGCCAGCGCCTGGCCACTCACGCCGGCCACGGCGCTGGCGGCGGCAGGCGGCATCCCGGCCCGGGACATGGATGCTGCCCTCCGGTAGGGACCTGAGTCCGCGACGAGACCGGGCGATCCGGCGGGTCTTCGCGCGCAACCTTTCTCGCCTGGAAGGCGTATCAGTGGCAGGGAGACGCGGACTGCGTCCCCCAGGACGCGGAGGCAGGGCGGTCGGTGCGTGGTGACGTCGGCGGGGAGCCGCGGGCACGGGGGCGCGGCGTGAAGGAGGGCGTCCGTGCCCGGCCGGCCGGAACCCCGCTGGCCAAAGCCCCGCCGCGCGGGAACCAACCGGCCGAGAACCGGACGGCCAGGAATCCGGCCGACGGCGACCCGGTCGACGGCCACCCGGTCGACGGCGACCCGGCCGATGAGGACTTCGCGGGGTTCGTGCGGCGGTGCGGGACGCGGCTGACGCGCTTCGCCTACCTGCTCGTCGGGGACGTGGGGCAGGCCGAGGACCTGGTGCAGACGGCGCTCGTCAAGACCTGGCTGCGGGGCACGCATGTGACGGCGGACGGGCGCGAGGCCTATGTGCGCCGGGTGATGGTGACGACGTCCGTGTCGTGGTGGCGCGGCGCGCGCTGGCGGCGCGAGCGGTTACCCGGCCCCGCCGCCGCCGGCGGCGGCGGCGACCGGCCGGACCTGACCGAGCGGGCAGACCCTGTCGACGCGATCTTGCTCGTCGACGAACGTGACGTGCTGGTCGCCGCCCTGCGCCAGCTGCCGCCGCGCCAGCGGGCCGCCGTGCTGCTGCGGCACTACCTGGCGCTGACCGAGGCCGAGACCGCCGCCGTGCTGCGCTGCTCGGTGGGCACCGTGAAAAGCCAGACCAGCCGGGGCCTGGCGACCCTGCGCACGATGCTGGAGGCCGGCCGATGATGACCGACGAGCAGCTTGCCGACCTGCTGCGCCGCACGGCCGACCGGGTGCCGGTCAACGCGCGGCTGACCGACCTCGTCCAGGCTCGTGTCCGGCGGGCCCGCCGGCGTCGCCGCGCCGGCGCCATCGCGTCCGCCGCGGCCGGCGTGGTCGTGGTACTCGTCGCTGTCGTGGCGCTGGTCGCCGGGCCGGTCAGGCATGACAGCGGGCCGCGCCCGGAGCCGCCCGCGACCGGTGTCGACGCCTGGCGGTGGCGCGACCTGCCGTCGCCGCGACCGTTGATGTTCGGCGATACCGAGCGGACCCTCGTCGTGGGCCACTCCCTCGTCGTCCTCGGCCGCGAGCCGACGCACTGGACCGCGGTGGTGTCCGATCCGGTCGGCGCGCCGTTCGGCGCTCGCGACCCCGCCCCGGACACCTGGATGACGCAGGCGACCGTCGCCGTCTCCGACACGACGGTCTACCTGTGGGGCGGCTCCATCGTGGGGAGCACCAACGGCGGTGCTTACGAGACCGGCAGCGACCTGGCCTTCGACGTCGCGACCAGGACCTGGTCGAAACTGCCGCCAGCACCCATCGAGTCCCGTACCGGCGCCGTCGCCGTCTGGACCGGCAAGGAGCTGGTGGTCTGGGGCGGATCGCGTGAGCTCGCTCCCAGGCCCGATGGCCAGCGGACCCAGGTGTTCACGGACGGCGCCGCCTACGACCCGTCGACGCGGGCCTGGACCGTCCTTCCGCCAGTGTCCGTCCCCGCTAGCCTGGTCCCCGTCAAGGCCGTCGCTGCCAGCGGCAAGGTGGTCATCTGGGCCCAGGCGGAAGGCCGGGGTTCGGACCCGGCCGAGGGCCGGACGCTCGTCTACGACCCGGCCACCCGCCAGTGGACGGTGGCCCCAGGCCCGCCGCTTACGACGCCGGCCGGCGGCACGGGTCTGGTGACCACCACCGACGGCCCCGTCGCCGTCGCCGCGACTCTCAGCTCGGCGTGGCACAACCGGCCGCCTGCCGCCGCGCGCTTCGACGTCGCCGCCGAAACCTGGACGCCGCTGCGCGGCCCCAGCCTTCCGCCCGACACGCTGTGCGGCACCACGGTCGTGCCGCTGCGCGACCTGGCCGCCGCGACGACCGTCGCGGCCGTGATCCCGAACTGCGGGGGCGCGTTCCCCCAGGTCCTCGACCCCACCCGCCGGCACTGGGTGCCCCTCGCCGCGTGGGGCGCCGACAAGGCCCTCGCGGGCGTCCCCTCCTCCGGCGACGCCTTCCTCACCTCGGACAAGCTCCCCGCCACCCAGCGCCCAAGCCGCCCGGGCGCGCAGATCCTTGCCCCATGAGCCGAGCCGAGGCTTTGCCGTACTCGGGACGAGGTATCCGGGGACGGGACGGGGACGGCGGCAATCCGCCCCATACCTGACCGGCATGGTTCGCCGCGAGCTGGTGTCCGGCATGTCCGGCTGTGGCAGGCTGGTCGCGCATGGACTGGAGTCGCGCACGGATGAGAGGCGACCGGTGTCCGTGCCCGGGGACGTGGGTTGGATGGAGCCCCGTCCGTAGGACGGGTACGAGGACGGGCCTGTGAGGGCGGATGGCTGACGACTCCGCGGTCGACGACGACCGGGCGTCGCGGCTTGCCGGGGATGCGGCGCTGTATGCCCGGCTGATCGAGGTCGGCTTCGCCGGGCCCGACTACGAGGTGGTCGCCGATGCCCTGGCCCGCTACGGCCACCAGGTCCTGCACGCGTGGCTGGTCAGCGGGCAGATCACGCAGGAGTGCGCTCGCCGGGGCCTGGGTGGGGTCCGCCGCCTCGCCGCCGGCGAGATCACCCTGACCCGTGACGACATCGACGACCTGGTGCAGGAAACCCTCATCACGGCCCTGGCCCGGTTCCAGGACGCCGGCCGGGAAGGCCGCGGCTGGTCGCCGAAGGGAGGCGCGAAGCTGTCGACCTACTTCATCGGTGGCTGCGTGCTGGCATTCGGCGGCACCGTCTATCCGCGGTGGGAACGCCAGCGCCTCTCCGGAGCGCTGGTGGGTGAGGGTGTGCATGCCCTCGATCTTCGTGATCCCGCGCTTCGTGATCCCGCTGACCTGTTCACGATGCGCGAGGATCTCGCGGCGGCCCTGCCTCCGCCCGGCCGGCTGCGGACCGCGGTCCTGCTGTCCGCCACCGGCCACACCTACGAGGAGATCGCCCGGTTCCTCGGCGAGGACGTCACCCCGCGCGCGGTCGAAGGCATGCTCTACCGCTTCCGCCAGGGACTAAAGGGAGGAACGCGGTCATGAGCGCCTCCGGCCCGGTCGACATCCACCAGCTTCTGGCGAGCTCCTCGCTCGGCGATCCCGTCAGCCGGAGCATCCTGGACCGCGCCCCCCGCTCTCTCGCCGAGACGCTCCACGACGTCGGCTCCTCGACGTCCGAACTGACGAGCCGCAGCCTGGCCGACCTCCTCGACCTCGGTAACCTCGGCGGATCTGATCCGGTGGCGGGCCCTGAGTCGGCCGACCTCCGTGAGGTGGACCTCGGCGGGGCCGACCTTCGGGAGGCGACGCTGCGCGGCGCCGATCTTCGCGGGGCGACGCTGCGCGGCGCGGACCTGCGCGGGGCGACGCTGCGGCGCGCCGACCTCGGCAGGACCGACCTTCGGGATGCGAACCTCGGCGGGGCCGACCTTCGGGAGGCGACGCTGCGCGGCGCCGACCTGCGCCGGGCGGCCTTCGGCCTTGCCGACCTGCGGGGGGCCGACCTGCGTGACGTGAACGTCGGCGGTGCCGACCTCAGCGGTGCCGATCTTCGGGACGTGGTTCTCGGTGGGGCGGACCTGCGCGGAGTGACGCTCGGTCTGGCCGACCTGAGCGGGGCCGATCTTCGCGGGGTGAACCTTCGGGGTGTCGACCTGCGTGGGGCGACGCTGAGCGGGACCCTGCTGCACGAGGCGCACTGGTCGTCGGACACAGCCTGGCCACGGGCATGGGTGGAGCGGATGCGCGACACGTCCGCGGAGGTCGGCGAGGGCCTGTTCGTGGTCGGCGGCCAGGCCTGAGCGATCCAGGTCCCGGTGGCGGCCGGTGCCAAGACCGCGGGCTTCCCGGGAGATCGGGAAACGGATCGGCTCCGAGGGCACCGAGGACAACCGGCGACGCGGGTGGTCCGCCCGGCGGAGGCGGGAGCGACTCGTGGGTCAGCCGTATTTGTCGAGCGCGTGGCGGAGCTCGGCGGCCGTGGAGAAGCCGATGGCCGGCTGGTCACGGAGGGCCTGGTCGATGACCTGGGCCAGTCCCGCGGGAATGGTGGGGTCGTGCTTGCGGATGGGCACCGGGTTGTTCTGGAGGACGACCTGCCAGGGGTCTCTGCGCCCGGTGAAATCGCGGGGATGGGCGCCGGTGAGAGTCCAGTAGAGGCAGGCGGCCAGCGCCCAGACGTCGACGTCGGGCTGGGCGTGCTTGAAGTTGATGACCTGCTGGCGGGGCATGAACCAGGGCTTTCCGGCGGCGGTGCCGGTACGGGTGAGCCCGGACAGCCCGGCCTGGTCGAAGGCCTTGGCGAGGCCGAAGTCGCCGACCTTCGCGACAGGGGAGGTCCCGTCGGTGAGCAGGATGTTCTGCGGGCTGAGGTCGCGGTGGACGACGCCCTGGTCGTGCGCGTGCTCAAGCCCTTCCAGGGCCTGCAAGGCGAGCGGGAGTGCCTCGTCGAGGGGCAGCCTGCCGCCGCGGCGGGCGACGAGCTTGTCGAGGCTGCCGCCGGCGCAGTACTCCAGGGTGAAGTAGAAGCCGCCGTGGGCCGTGCCGATGTCGTGCAGGCTGACGATGTGGCGGTGTCGCAGCTCCTTGCTGATGGCGATC
This sequence comes from Pseudofrankia coriaricola, assembly GCF_032027725.1. Classification (NCBI taxonomy): domain Bacteria; kingdom Bacillati; phylum Actinomycetota; class Actinomycetes; order Frankiales; family Frankiaceae; genus Pseudofrankia; species Pseudofrankia coriaricola. The sequence goes on from NZ_JASNFO010000045.1 coordinate 88,029, forward strand.
TCGCGCAGGAAGCGGGCCCGCACGTCGGGCTGGGCGGCGACCCGGGGCAGCATCACCTTCAGAGCGACCTCATGACCGGTGGTGTCGTCGCGGGCGAGGTAGACGGCGCCCATCCCACCGCGGCCGAGCTCGCGCAGCAGGGTGTAGCCGCCGATCGCGGCGAGTTCCCGGTCGCCGGAGCGGGCGCGCCGCAGCAGGTGACGTAGGACCTTGCCGGGGTCAGCCAGGCAGACGGCGCACAGGTCGCTGCCCGGTCCGGCGCGGCGGGCGCCGGCGAGCGGCTCGCCGCAGGCGGCGCAGCGTGGGGACACGGGCGCGGGCGACGCGGGGCAGTTTCGCCGGGCGGCCCGGGCGCGGCAGGCCGCGCATTGGATGGTCCCGGCCTCCGCCCCGGCCTCCGCCTGGGCGCCGTCCGGGATCTCCCGGCCGCAGCCGACGCAGTGGAGCGGAGTATGCACGGACACCCGGAAGGTCGTCGACCCGATCTTCAGCTCGTCGCCGTCGGTCAGGTCGTGTTCCGGGAAGGTCTGGGCCGCGGCCTCTTCCGGGGTCTGGTGGGCCTCGCGCTGGCCGATCTTGACGTCGTTGACGTACGTGCCGTTGAGACTGCCGAAGTCGCGCACGCGGATGTCGGGCGGGTTGATGTCGAGCAGGCAGTGGTGCCGGGAGACGGTGCGATGGTCGGCGTCGTCGGGAAGCCGGGGGGTGCAGCCGTCCGCGCGGCCGAGGATACAGGTGTTTCGTTCGGTGAAGGTGAATTCCTCGCCTTGCAGCCGTCCGTGGGTCACCTTCAATGTGACGGTGGCCGGCATCGTCGTCTCCGTATCCTCGCCACCCGCATCCGCGGGATAGGTGAGTGGGCTTCTGCTACGCCCCGGGTAGCGGGGGCAGGGCTTCCCAGTTCCGGGCCATACGTTCCAGCTCCGCCTTTACACCGGCCGGGCGTATCCACCCGTAGCCGGAGTATTGCAACTGGCGGAGCAGGCTGTCGACGTCCGTTTCGGTCCACGAGGGCCTACCCCGGCGGGAAAGACCCAGCCGGATCTGCTGTTCCGAGACTTCGCCCCGCGGCGGCAGGCTGCCCGCAACGGGAGTGTGCAACGTCAGGAAGGTTTCGAGATGGGGCCTGACGCCCTCGTCCCAGTCGGCCGGGTCCCGGGCCTCGAGCTCCCAGTCGATCTCCCACACCCGCACCGTCCGGTCGTCGCTGCCGGACAGGGCGAGGCGCCCGTCGGCGCTCACACACACCGAGGTCACCTCGCTGGTGTGTCCGGTGAGGGTGTGCAGGCAGTGGCCGGTGGCCAGGTCCCACACCCGCACCGTCCGGTCCTGGCTGCCCGACAGGGCGAAACGGCCGTCGGCGCTCACGCACACCGAGTACACAATCCCAGTGTGTCCTTTGAGGGTGTGCAGGCAGTGGCCGGTGGCCAGGTCCCACACCCGCACCGTCCGGTCCTGGCTGCCCGACAGGGCGAAACGGCCGTCGGCGCTCACACACACCGAGTACACCCCAAAAGTGTGTCCTTTGAGGGTGTGCAGGCAGCGGCCGGTGGCCAGGTCCCACACCCGTACCGTGCAGTCCTTGCCGCCGGATACGGCGACACGCCCGTCGGGGCTCGCACACACCGAGGTCACGGCCTTCAGGGCCCCGTTCAGGATGGCGGTGTGTCCTTTGAGGGTGTGCAGGCAGCGGCCGGTGGCCAGCTCCCACACTCGCACCGTGTTGTCGTGGCTGCCGGACAGGGCGAGACGCCCGTCGGCGCTCACGCAGACCGAGTTCACCTCCCCGGCGTGTCCCTGGAGGATGCGTAGGCAGCTGCCGGTGGCCAGGTCCCACACCCACACCGTGCTGTCATTGTCGCTGGACAGGGCGAGACGCCCGTCCGAGCTCACGCAGACCGACTTGATACCAAAAGTGTGTCCGTTGTCGAGGGTGTGCAGACAGCGGCCGGTGGCCAGCTCCCATACCCGCACCGTGTTGCCGAGGCTGCTGGACAGGGCGAGACGCCCGTCCGCGGCCACACACACCGAAGTCACGTTGCCGTGTCCGTCGATGATTCTCGACTGCCAGATGCCGCGGACACCGGTTCTTACCGAGAACAGTGAAAGCCGTCGCCAGGTTTCCAGGGCTCGCGGGTCCCGCTCGTACCCCGGTATCGTCCGCGCCTTTCTGAGCAGGGTGAGCGCGGCCGGGAAGCGGCCCTCCGTGGTAGGAAGCTCGGCCGCGCTCAGCAGCGTCTCCAACTGTGTTTCATGCCGCACCAGCTCGGCATGTGGACGCAGGCGGCACAGCTGGAGCGAGGCGACATCGGCCCCCACGTTCGGCAGCTCCCACACCCGCACCGTCCGGCTGTAGCTACTGGACAGGGCGATGTGCCCGTCCGCGCTCACACAGACCGACTGCACGTTCCCGGTGTGTTCTTGGAGGGTGCGTAGGCAGTGGCCGGTGGCCAGGTCCCACACCCGCACCGTCCGGTCGTCGCTGCCGGACAGGGCGAGACGCCCGTCGGCGGTCACACACACCGAGTTCACACCGCCGGTGTGTCCTTTGAGGGTGTGCAGGCAGTGGCCGGTGGCCAGGTCCCACACCCGCACCGTCCGGTCGTCGCCGCCGGACAGGGCGAGACGCCCGTCGGCGGTCACACACACCGAGTACACCAAAGAAGTGTGTCCTTCGAGGATGTGCAGGCGGCGGCCGGTGGAGAGCTTCCGCACCCGCACCGTCCGGTCGTCGCCGCCGGACAGGGCGAGACGCCCGTCGGCACTCACACACACCGAGTTGACGTCCCCGGTGTGTCCTTTGAAGGTGCGTAGACGGCGGCTGAAGGTGCGTAGGCGGCGGCCGGTAGCCAGCTTCCACACCCGCACCGTCCGGTCGTCGCTGCCGGACAGGGCGCGCCGTCCATCGGCGCTTACGCAGACCGAGTTCACGGTAGACGTGTGTCCTCGGAAGGTGCGTAGGCGGCGGCCGGTGGCCAGGTCCCACACCCGCACCGTCCGGTCGTCGCCGCCGGACAGGGCGCGACGCCCGTCGGCGGTCACACACACCGAGTTCACGTCCTCGGTGTGTCCTTCGAGGACGTGCAGGCAGCGGCCGGTGGCCAGGTCCCACACTCGCACCGTGTCGTCGTGGCTGCCGGACAGGGCGAGACGTCCGTCGGCACTCACACAGACCGAACTCACGGCAGACGTGTGTCCTTCGAGGGTACGTCGACGGCGGCCGGTGGCACCATCGGCGCGGGCACGTCGCAGCGCCGCGCGGACTTCGGTGTCCTCAGGGGCGCGCCGCGCCGCCTCCTCGAGGAGAGGAAGGGCCGAGTCGACGTCGCCGCGCTCGAGGTGCACCTGGGCAAGCAGCCGCTGCATCAGCGCGCGCCGCGCCGCCTCCGCGGGGACCTTGAGGACAGGAGGGGGCACGTCGACGTCGCCGCGCTTGAGGTGCGGCTGGGCAAGCGGACGCGGCACCGGCCCGGGGTCTGGTGCACTCGCCAGGACCGCCTCGAGTCTGGCCACCAGCTCGCTGTCGGTCATCCTGCCTGCCCGCCAGCGCAGCAACCCGGCGTTGTAGGTCGCCTCCAGGTGCTGCGGGTCGGCCGTCAGCGCCTCATCGAACAACATCTCCGCCTGCTTGACCCGGTCAAGGTCCAGCATCGACAGCGCCCGGTTGGTCAGCTCATCCGCCCGAAGCTCCGCCTCCCGCGGCGCCGTCCGAGGCAGGACATGGCCTAGTTCCCGCTGGTAGATGTCCGTGATCTCGGCGGCGATCTCGGCCATGCCGCCCGGCCTGGCGGCCGGGTCGTCGGCCAGGCAGCGCGCCAGCAGGTCAGCCAGCTGCGGCGGCATCGACGGACGGCTGGGGTCGGCGGGGCCTCGGGTCCGGTAGTCATCCAGGGCGGCGCCGGCGGCGGGACCGGCTAGCCAGGTGACCTCGCCGGTGAACATCTCCAGCACGGTGACCGCGAAGCTGAACACGTCGCTGCGCCGTCCCACCGGCTCGCCGGCCGCCTGCTCTGGTGAGGCATAGGCCGGCGACAGGCCCCCACTCGTGACCAGCACGGTCGCCGCCACGCCGGCCGGGCTCGGGCGCGGCCCGCCGGCGAGGCCCTTCGACCGGGCGAGGCCGAAGTCCGTCACCTTGGCCGTGCCCTCGGAGTCGAGGAGGATGTTCGCCGGCTTCAGGTCCTGGTGGACGACTCCCCGCCCGTGCGCGTGCTCCACTCCCCAGGCGGCCTGGACAGCGACGTCGAGGACGCGGCCCAGCGACTCCGCGGCCCCGCCATGGTAGAGCCGGCCGTCGTCGATCCAGTCGCGCAGGCTGCCGCCGTCGACGTACTCGGCGAACACGCGGGGGATCCCGCCGAGCGTGCGGACGTAGTGGCAGGCGCACAGGTGCGGGTGGACCCCGAGGTTCACCCAGGTTTCCGCCTCCCGGACGAAACGCTCCCTGTCCGCCTCGCCGGCGAACAACTCCGGCCGTGGGCTCTTGACCGCCAGGTCGACGTTCCAGCCGAGGTGGTGGACCCGGTAGACCAGGCCCATCCCGCCCGACTCGAAGACCTGCCGCACCTCGTACAGGTCCAGGATCCGGTGCCCGACCGCCCAGACGGCGGGAACATCCCGGGCATCCGCGGAGGATGACGCCGCCCGCCGCGCTGGCGCCGCGGGCGCGGTCTCCAGAACGGTGGCGTTCCGGGCCGGCGCCGCGGGCTCTGCTTTCGGCGCCCGCGAGAATTCCGGGCCTTCTCCGCCCTCGCCTCCCTTGTCAGTCTTCCTGCGACGCGGCCACCTCACCGTTCCCACGGCGCCCCTTCGTCATCGCGCATGGTACCGACAGGCCATCCAAGAAAGTGGCGCGAGTTCACCCGGAAAAGAGAGAACCGTGAGCCCCCTTGTCCACGATATTGGTACCGTACACCGGTCAGGAAGGACATGTGACGACCTTTCGGAAACGTCGGCGCACCGTTGCGGCGGTTGTTGGTGTCTAGGTCCTACGGTCATGGCGGGCCGTTCCCATGCCCGGGGAATGTGAGTAATCCCGTGGCCGCCGGGCGTGGGACCGACGGCGTGACGCCCGTAGAACCGGCACGAGAGCGACCCATGGGACGATGCGGGGGAGCGTCCTCGACCCGTAGAAGGCGGTCTCGCCGCCTGACGCCGAACCCCGGCGTACGGACGCTCCGGGCGCCGAGCTGGCGCCGCTCCGGCGCCACGGAGAGGGTTCGACCGGGTTCGGGTGACCCGAGTGCGGTGTGACGTAGGCACTCCCGCCGCGCAGAACTGGCGTCGGCGGTTAACGGACGCTAACCTGGCGGACATGTTAGCGGCCACTAACCTCGGGTCTCACCCGCTCGGTCCGGCGGCGGGGGCGGTGCTGACCAGCAGGGTCGAAGCGGGGTCGGCGGAGGGCCGGGCGAACGCGGCGCGGCACGCGGAGCTCGTCGCCGAGCTGCGCGCGAAGCTCGCCGGGGCCCGCGGCGGCCCCGAGTCCGCCGTGCGCCGGCACGTCGACCGGGGCAAGCTGCTGCCGCGCGACCGGGTCGACGGGCTGCTCGACCGCGGCAGCCCCTTCCTGGAGCTCTCGCCGCTCGCCGCCGACGGGATGTACGACGGCGACGCGCCGGGCGCGGGCATCATCACCGGGATCGGCCGGGTCTCCGGCCGGGAGTGCGTGATCGTCGCCAACGACGCCACCGTCAAGGGCGGCACGTACTACCCGATGACGGTGAAGAAACACCTCCGGGCCCAGGAGGTGGCCCTGCACAACCGGCTGCCCTGCGTCTACCTGGTCGACTCGGGCGGCGCGTTCCTGCCGCTGCAGGACGAGGTCTTCCCCGACCGGGAGCATTTCGGCCGGATCTTCTTCAACCAGGCGACGATGTCCCGCCGCGACATCCCGCAGATCGCCGCGGTGCTCGGCTCGTGCACCGCCGGCGGCGCCTACGTGCCGGCGATGAGCGACGAGGCGGTGATCGTGCGCGACCAGGGCACGATCTTCCTCGGCGGCCCGCCGCTGGTGAAGGCCGCGACCGGCGAGGTCGTCTCCGCCGAGGAGCTCGGCGGCGGCGTGCTGCACGCGCGCACGTCCGGCGTCACCGACCACCTGGCCGAGGACGACGCCGACGCGCTGCGCATCGTCCGCCAGATCGTCGGCGCGCTCGGCCCGCGCGCGCCCCGCCCCTGGGACGTCGTCCCGACCGAGCCGCCGGCCGTCGACCCGTCGACGCTGTATGCCGCCGTCCCGACCGACGCGAAGATCCCCTACGACGTCCGCGAGGTGATCGCACGGGTCGTCGACGGCAGCCGGTTCGCGGAGTTCAAGCGGGAGTACGGCTCGACGCTGGTGTGCGGCACGGCGAGGATCCACGGGCACCCCGTCGGGATCATCGCGAACAACGGCGTGCTGTTTTCCGAGTCGGCGCTGAAGGGCGCGCATTTCATCGAGCTGTGCGACGCCCGGTCGATCCCGCTGCTGTTCCTGCAGAACATCACCGGGTTCATGGTGGGCCGCGAGTACGAGGCCGGCGGCATCGCCAAGCACGGCGCGAAGATGGTGACGGCTGTGGCCTGTGCGCGGGTGCCGAAGTTCACCGTCGTCATCGGCGGCTCGTTCGGCGCCGGCAACTACTCGATGTGCGGCCGGGCGTACTCGCCACGCTTCCTGTGGATGTGGCCGAACGCGCGGATCTCGGTGATGGGCGGCGACCAGGCCGCGGCGGTGCTCGCCACGATCCGCCGTGACCAGTCCGAGGCCAGGGGGCAGGACTGGAGCGTCGAGGCCGAGGAGACGTTCCGCCAGCCGATCCGGGACCAGTACGAGGCGCAGGGCAGCCCCTACCACTCGACGGCGCGGCTCTGGGACGACGGCGTGATCGACCCGGCCGACACCCGCACCGTCCTGGCCTTGGCCCTGTCCGTCGCCGCGAACGCCCCGATCGACGACCGCGGCTACGGCGTCTTCCGCATGTGAGCCCGCCGCGGCGGAGACAGCAGAGGTGAATGGGCAGGTGACTGGAGCGATGTTCGACACGGTGCTGGTGGCGAACCGCGGGGAGATCGCGGTCCGGGTGATCCGGACGTTGCGGCAGCTCGGGATCCGGTCGGTCGCCGTCTACTCGGACGCGGACGCCGGCGCCCGCCACGTCCGCGAGGCCGACGTCGCGGTCCGGATCGGCCCGGCGCCCGCGCGCGAGTCGTACCTGAACCCCTCCGCGGTGCTGGCCGCCGCCTGGGCGACCGGCGCCCGCGCGATCCACCCGGGCTACGGCTTCCTCTCCGAGAACGCCGCGTTCGCCGCCGCCTGCGCCGACACGGGCGTCGTCTTCGTCGGGCCGCCGGTGCGGGCGGTCGAGGTGATGGGTGACAAGATCGCCGCGAAGCGCGCGATGATCGACGCGGGCGTGCCGGTGGTGCCCGGGCGGGCCGAGCCGGGGATGGACGCCGCGGCGCTCGCCGAAGCCGCCGAGGAGATCGGGTTCCCGGTGCTGATCAAGCCATCGGCCGGCGGCGGCGGCAAGGGCATGCGCGTGGCCCGCTCGGCGGCCGAGCTGGGCGACGCGATCGCGTCGGCCCGCCGGGAGGCGGCGAACGCGTTCGGCGACGACACCCTCTTCCTCGAGCGCTACGTCGAGGGCCCCCGCCACATCGAGGTGCAGGTCCTTGCCGACGCGCATGGCACCGTCATCCACCTGGGTGAACGCGAGTGCAGCCTCCAGCGGCGCCACCAGAAGATCATCGAAGAGGCGCCGTCGGCGCTGCTCACCGCGCACCCCGGCGGCGCGGCGACCCGGGAGCGGATCGGCGCCGCCGCCGTCACCGCCGCCGCGGCCGTCGGCTACGTCGGGGCCGGCACGGTCGAGTTCATCGTCGCGGGCGACGAGCCGGAGACCTTCTACTTCCTGGAGATGAACACCCGCCTACAGGTCGAGCACCCGGTCACCGAGCTGGTCACCGGCGTCGACCTGGTCGCCGAGCAGCTGCGTGTCGCGGCCGGTGAGCCGCTGCGGCTGCGCCAGCGAGACGTCGTCCTGTCCGGCCACGCCGTCGAGGCCCGCGTCTACGCCGAGGACCCGGCCCGTGGCTTCCTGCCGACAGGTGGGGAGATCGTCGCCCTCGCGGAGCCGGTGGGAGAGGGGGTGCGGGTCGACTCGGGGGTCGCGGCCGGCACGACGGTCGGCTCCGACTACGACCCGATGCTGGCGAAGGTGATCGCCTGGGCGCCGGACCGCGTGGGCGCGCTGCGCCGGCTCGACGCGGCGCTCGCCGGCACCGTGCTGCTCGGCGTGACCACCAACCTCGGCTTCCTGCGCACCCTGCTCGGCCACCCCGACGTCCGCGCGGGCGCGCTGGACACCGGCCTCGTCGAGCGCCACCTCGCCGAGCTGACGGCCGCAGCCCGCCCCGCGGAGGCGAACGCCACGGCCGGCGCCACCGAAGCCGTCGGCGGGCCGCCGGGGGACGCGCTCGCCGTGTACGCGCTCGCGCAGCTGTCGCGGCTCGGGCCGGCCGGGCCGGTCGTCGACCCGTGGGACATCCCGTCCGGCTGGCGGGTCGGCGACGACGCCTGGCTGTCCTGGACGGTCGACGTAGGCGGTGGCGTGCGCCGTCGGGTGGACGTGCGCGGCCTGCCGGCCGCCGCGTCGGTGCGCATCGACCAGCGGGCGCCGATAGCGGCGTCCGTCGCGCGGGTCGGCGAGCCCGCCGCGGCCGGCGCGGCTGGTGCGGTTGGTGCGGCCGGGACGGGTGGCGCGGCCGCCGTGATGGGCACGGTCTCCGGCGGCGGCCTGGCCGCGGCGGAGCGGCTGCTCGTCACCCTCGACGGCGTGACGAGCAGCTGGTACGTCGCGGCCGGTCCCGCCGCCCCCGGGGCGACCTCCGGCGTGCTGTGGGTCGGCGCCGGCGGGGCCGCGTGGCCGCTCGCGGAGTGGGTGCGCGAGCCGGGGGCGGCCGCGGCGGCGGCCGGCGACGGGCAGGCCCGCAGCCCCATGCCCGGCACGGTCATCGCGGTCGACGTCGCCGCCGGCGACACCGTCGCCGAGGGCCAGCGGCTCGCCGTCGTCGAGGCGATGAAGATGGAGCACGCGATCACCGCGCCGGTCGCGGGCCTGGTCAAGGACGTCCTGGTCGGCGTGGGAGCGCGGGTCGATCTCGACGCCCTGCTCGCCGTCGTCGAGCCGGCCGCCGCGGAGCCGAGCGCCGCCGCCGAGGCGGGCGCATGAGGGCCATCCTGGAACACGGGAAGCACCCGTCGGCGGCCTCGCTCAGGAGCACCTTCACCGCCGGGGCCGGCCTGTGCCGTGGCCGCCACACCAGCCGACCAGCGCTGATCAGTAAGGAGCGCGACGATGCCTGACACCCGGCTCACCGACGAGCAGGAGGCACTGCGCAAGACGATCGAGGAGTTCGCCCGCGAGGTCGTCGCCCCGGTCGCCGCGCACCACGACGAGACGAAGACGTTCCCCTACGAGGTCGTCGCCCAGATGGGCGAGCTGGGGCTGTTCGGGCTGCCGTTCCCTGAGGAGTACGGCGGCCAGGGCGCCGAGTACTTCACGCTGTGCCTGGCGATCGAGGAGCTGGCCAGGGTCGACTCGTCCGTCGCGATCACCCTGGAGGCGGGCGTCGGGCTCGGCGCGATGCCGATCTACCGGTTCGGGACCGAGGAGCAGCGCCAGGAGTGGCTGCCGGAGCTGACGAGCGGGCGCGCGCTCGGTGCGTTCGGCCTGACCGAGCCCGGCGCCGGCAGCGACGCGGGCGGCACCCGCACCACCGCCCGCCTCGAGGGCGACGAATGGCTGATCAACGGCTCGAAGGCGTTCATCACCAACTCGGGCACCGACATCACCCGCGTCGTCACCGTCACCGCCATCACCGGCCGCTCCGAGGCCGGCAAGCCAGAGATCTCCACGATCATCGTTCCGGTCCCGACGCCCGGCTTCACCGCCGAGCCCGCGTACTCCAAGGTCGGCTGGCACGCCTCCGACACCCACCCGCTGTCCTTCACCGACGTGCGGGTGCCCGCCGCGAACCTTCTGGGCGAGCGCGGCCGTGGCTACGCGAACTTCCTGCGGATCCTCGACGAGGGCCGGATCGCGATCTCGGCGCTGTCCGTCGGCCTCGCCCAGGCCTGCGTCGACGAGTCGGTGAAGTACGCGAAGGAGCGCCAGGCGTTCGGCGCCCCGATCGGCACCTACCAGGCGATCCAGTTCAAGATCGCCGAGATGGAGGCGCGGACGCACGTCGCCCGCACCGCCTACTACGACGCCGCGGCCAGGATGCTCGCCGGCCGGCCGTTCAAGAAGGAGGCGGCGATCGCCAAGCTGTTCTCCTCGGAGACGGCGGTGACGAACGCCCGCGAGGCGACGCAGATCTTCGGCGGCTACGGCTTCATGAACGAGTACCCCGTCGCCCGCCACTGGCGCGACGCGAAGATCCTGGAGATCGGCGAGGGCACCTCCGAGGTGCAGAAGATGCTCATCGCCCGCCATCTGGGCCTCTAGCCGGCGCACCGGCCGGAGCGGGTGAGCGAGGGCTTGACGAGCCGCCTGACCGCCTCGGTCGACGGTAAGTCACGACATGTGCACCCTGTTTAGATTTGTCCCTACGTGTCGCCACCAGTACTGTCGTACTGGCCAGTGTCCGAGTCATCACAGGAAGATCGTTGGGGGTCGCCGGTGTGTATGGTATGCGCATGGCGAGGGTGAACATCACGGTGCCTGATGATCTTCTCGTGCGCGCGAAGGCGGCTGGTGTCAACGTCTCGCGGGTGACCGCGGCCGCGCTGGTCGAGGAGCTCGACCGGCAGGCGAAACTCGCCGAGCTGGACGCATACCTTCTCGAACTGGAGAACGACCTCGGACCGATCCCCGCCGACGAGGCGGCTGCCGCCCGTGACTGGGCTGACCGCCTCCAGAGGCACTCCCGATGACGCTCGTCCTCGACTCGGGCGGCCTGTCGGATCTGGTGCACCACCGCGCGCGGCTGGCCGAGCTACGCGCCCGCGGGCTTTGGCCCGCGCAGGTCCCGGTCGTGGTCCTGACCGAGGCTCTCACCGGCAACCACCAACGTGACTTCCACACGAACAGGCTGCTGCGGGCCTGCCAGGTCCGCGAGGTCGACGAGCTGTTGGCGCGCGAAGGGGCCAGGGTTCGGACCGCCACCGGGCGTGCCGGATCCATCAGCGCGACCGACGCCATCGTCGCGGCCTTCGCGGCAACCCAGCACGATCCGGTCATCCTCACGAGCGACCCCAACGCACCGGCCGGTGGGACCGCTACGGCGACCTGATGTTCCGCGTGACGGACCGCAGGGGGACCGAGCTCTGCCTGGGCCCGACGCACGAGGAGCTGGTTACCGGCCTGGTCGCGGGCGAGGTCGGAAGCTACCGCGACCTGCCGCTGCGGGTCTTCCAGATCCAGACCAAGTACCGCGACGAGCTGCGGCCGCGCGCCGGTCTCCTGCGCTCCCGGGACTTCGTCATGAAGGACGCCTACAGCTTCCACGACGGCCAGGACTCGCTGCGTGAGACCTACCGGGTGATGTACGACGCCTACGAGCGGGTCTTCACGCGCTGTGGGCTGCGGTTCCGCGCTGTCGAGGCGCAGGCCGGCGAGATCGGCGGCGACGTGAACCACGAGTTCATGGCGCCCACCGAGGTCGGCGAGGATCTCGTCGTGTACGCGCCCGCGGGCACCTATGCTGCGAACCTGGAGGCCGCCACCTGCGCCCGCCCGGCGCCGGTCGAGTCGGGGACCCGTCCGCTGCTCCGCGCCCACACACCGGGGGCGCGCAGCGTCGACGAGGTGGCCGGGTTCCTCGGGATCCCGGCGAGCCAGATCCTGAAATGCCTGCTCTACAAGATTCCGGACGGTGCGGCAACGGAGGTCGTGGCCGCGCTGTGCCCGGGCGACCGGGAGGTCAACGAGCACAAGCTCGCGCGGGTGCTCGGCGCGGTGCCCGTCCTCCTGGACGCCGCCGACTTCGCCGCGCACCCCGCTCTGGTGCGCGGGCATGTCGGCCCGGTCGGGCTCGCTCCCCACGTCGCCAGGATCGTCGCGGTGATCCCGCTGGGCCGCAAGGTCGACCCGACCGTCGTCCAGGCCGTTACCGACGCGCTCGCGGAAGCCGGTCTCGACGTTCTCGTCGACGACCGCCCGGGCGGCTCTGCCGGCGTCCGGTTCGCCGACGCCGACCTCATCGGCTGCCCTTACCAGGTCATCGTCGGCCGGCGCGCGGCCGAGGGCATCGTCGAGCTCCGCTCCCGCGACCGCTCCGTCGTCACCGAGACCCTCGTCGACGACCTGGTCACGGCTCTCGCCCGCCTCCGCCACGCCCACTGAGCGCCCGGCCGCGTAGCTGCTCCGCGCGGTGCCCGTCCTCTTGGACGCCGCCGACATGTCCACGCACCCCGCCTTGGTGCGCGGGCATGTCGGGCGGGGCCGGCGAGGCGCGCTACGCGTCGATCTTCTGGGGTGTGTCGGCTGTCGCGGCCGGCGACTCCTGCCGGGGGACGGTCACGGTCGCCTGCTTGCGCTTGCCGCCGAGCAGGGCCGGCACGACAGCCGGCGCGGCGGAGCTGCCGGCGGCGCGGATCGACTCGCGCAGCGACGCCATGGTCGCGGAGAGCGCGGTCGGCTCGTAGCCGCAGTGCGCCATGCAGTTGTCGCAGCGCGGGTCACGGCCCCGGCCGTACGACTCCCAGTCCGTGGTCTCCAGCAGCTCCTGGTAGGACTTGGCGTAGCCGTCGCCCATGAGGTAGCAGGGCTTCTGCCAGCCGAACAGCGAGTAGGACGGAATTCCCCAGGCCGTGCACGGGAAGTCGACCTTGCCCTCGAGGAAGTCGAGGTACAAGGGCGAGTGGTTGATCCGCCACCGGTTGCGGCGGCCCCCGGCGAACGCGTCGCGGAACAGCTTCCGGGTCTCCTCGACGCCCATGAACTTGTCCTGACCGGGCGCCTTCTCGTACGCGTAGGCCGGCGACAGCATCATCCCGTCGACCTTCAGGTCGTTGTTGAGGTAGTCGAGCACCTCGATCACGGTCTGCGGGGTGTCGGTGTTGAAGAACGTCGTGTTGGTGGTGACCCGGAAACCGCGCCGCTGCGCGTCCCTGATGGCGTCCACGGCCTGTGCGAAGACGCCCTGCTTCGCCACCGACTCGTCGTGGCGCTCCTCGAGACCGTCGATGTGCACCGCGAGCGACAGGTACGGCGACGGCCGAAGCTTGTCGACCTTCCTGGGCAGAAGCAGCGCGTTGGTGCACAGGTAGATGAACTTCTTCCGCTTCACCAGGCCGGCGACGATCTCCTCGACCTGCGGGTGCATGAGCGGCTCGCCGCCCGCGAGGCACACCACCGGCGCGCCGCACTCGTCCACGGCGGCCAGCGCCTGCTCTACCGGCATGCGCTGCTTCAGAATGTCCGCCGGGTGCTGGATCTTTCCGCAGCCCACGCAGGCGAGGTTGCAGGCGAACAGCGGTTCCAGCTCCAGCGTGATCGGAAACTTCGTCCGCCCCGCGAGTCGCTGCTTCAGAATGTACGCGCCGATTTTGATCGCCTGACGCCGGGGAATACTCATCTGCGCCCTTCCCGCCGTTGTTCAACAGCCGTCCACTGGGTGGCCGCGCCTCCCTTTGCTCGGTCACCCTAAGCGAGCGGTTTCTTCGGCGCCGGGTGCAAGGATGTCGTGGGAAGGATGTCGCGAACACCGAGTACGCCCGTCGGCCGCCGATACGTCCGTGGCGCCGATCCTGGCTGCTCGTGGTTCGGCGGACATCGTGTCCGGCTGTTGGCTTCTCGTGGCTGCGGGTGGTGAAACGGCGTGGCTTTGGGCCGCGCGAAAGGGATCTGCTCGCAGCCTGGAATGATCTCGTCCTGTCGGAGGAAACAACCGTCACGAGTGATGAGTCGTAGGTCAGTGCGGTGCGAGGGAGCGGCCGACGAAGGCCAGCAACCGCCGGTGGGCGGGGGCGTCGGCTGGGACGGGGACCGCGGAGCCGAACATGCCCGGCCGGCGGAAGATGTCGAAGTCCATGCCCTGCATGATCGTGAGCAGTTCGGCGCATGCGCGTTCGTCGACGAGATGCCCCTGGCCGGTGGCGATCGCCAGGTCGGCTCCGTGGACCAGGACCTCGGTGAGGTGGATGAGCGCGGCCATCGTCCCGGGGACGGCACCGAACCCGAGGCACACGGTCGTGTCCAGCACGTTGGGGCGGTGCCAGGCCGCGCGGTCGAGGTCGGCCGCGGTGGCGAAGGCGGCTGGCGGGTTGGCACCGAGCCAGTCGGCGTCGTGGTCGGCGCCGGCGTCGGTCGCGGTGAGCTCGGCCGTGAAGATCCGCATACCGCCCGCCAGGTGGTTGAGCTCGGCGCGCACATCCCAGTCCGGGCAGGGCGTGGGCGCGGCGAACTGGTCGTCGGTGATGCCTTTGACGATGGCGGCGGTCATGTCGAGGGCACGGTTGATCTGGTCGATCACGCTGGTCATGTCGTGGTCCTCAGGAGTCGAGGTGATTCAGGCGGCTTTGGCCAGGACGTCGTGAGGCCAGCCGTGAACGCGGGTGAAAGCCAGGCACTGGGCGCCTGGGCTGGCAGGGTCTCGGTGCTCTGGTCGGCGGTGAGAGCAGGGCTTCCCGATCGACGCTAAGGCAGTTGGTGGCTGCTTTAAGGGCACGATAGTAGACAGACTCGGTCAAACGCAAGTATGGGCTGCGTTAAGGTGGCGGCATGTCGGAACCACGGCCGACTCGCCGGCCCGGCGGACGCAGCGCCCGCGTCCGCGCTACGGTGCACCGGGCGGTCACCGGCCTGATCGTCGAACGCGGCTACGGACACTTCACGGTGGGCGATGTCGCCACCCGCGCCACCGTGGCCGACAGCAGCATCTACCGCCGCTGGGGCACCCTCGAGACCCTGCTCACGGATGTGGCGATCACGTGGCTGACCACGACCTCCCCCATCCCCGACACCGGCGGCCTGGAACAGGACCTGCGTACCTACGCCGCCAACGTCGCCCGCGACCTCACCGGCCCCGACGGGCTGGCGGTGCTACGCCTGGTCATCGCCCTGTCGTCGGCGGGAGAGGCCGGCATACAGGCGCGGGATGCGTTCCTGGCGGAACGCGGACGCCAACTCCAGGACATGCTGGATCGCGCCCTCGACCGAGGCGAACACCCACCAGAGGGCCTGGACATCCTCGACCACATCCTGGCCCCGATGTACGTTCGCGTGCTGTTCGGCGCCGGGCCGCTCACCCCCGCCTACACCGACACGCTGGTCGACCGCCTGCTGGCTCTTCGCGGCTACTCGGCGGACCCACTCAGGAGGAGCGGTAGAGCTCAGGACTGAGCTGCGCAGGTAGCCGAGCAGACCGGTGGCGTCGTGGACCGGCCACGCGTCAGCGTGGCCGCGTGCGGTCCGGGAGGCGGGCCGGGTTGGCCTTGCCGGGGTTGGCGAGTGTGGTCGTGGCGCAGGTGCCGAGCAGGCCGGCGGCGTCGTGGATGGTCGCCTGGCCGAAGGAGACGCCGTCGACGGCGTGCTGGTCCTCGGCGAGGACGCCGAAGAACTCTCCGACCGGCTCGCGGACCAGCGTCAGCGTGAAGTCGGTGTTGATGTACTGGATGCCGGCGGTGCCGCGATGGGTCGTCGGGCTGGTCATGTCGGCGACCAGCACCGCCCGCACCAGCGGGGTCAGCTCCGTGCCCTCGACGACCTCGCGCAGCTCGCGCACCCACACCCCACCTCGCTGGACGCTCGCGGTCGGGCCGAGCGCGCCGGTGAGCGTCACGCCGGGCGCCATCGGCCGGACGTCGGCGCGCGAGCCCGCCTGCAGCCGCGGGTCGGGGGAGCCCAGTTCGGGCGCCGGCCACTCGTCCCGGTCGGCGTGCCAGATCTCGCCCGGCGGGTTGCTCGACGGGCGCAGGAACACCGCCGTCGCGCGGGTGACGGGCACGCCGTCGTGGCTGACGTGCACGTCGGCGACCCGGATCCGCCCGCCGGCCCGGACCAGCGACGTGGTCACCGCGAGCGGCGCGGAGGGGATCACGCGGAACATGTCGACGGTGAGCCGGGCGAGCCGGTAGCCGGGCTCGGCCTGCTCCTGCTCCAGGACATGCCCGATCAGGCCGCCGAGGATGCGGCCGCTGACGGTCCTCGCCCCCCAGACGCCGCTGGCGAACCGGCCGGGCAGGTAGCGGCCGTCGTCGAGACGGCGGAAGTAGGCCCACGGGGGGCCGTCGTCGTCGCCGATGTCCGCGGGCGCCGGCTGGCCGTTGGGGAGCGCCGACTGGCCGTTGGGGGGCGCGGGCTGGTCGGCGGGGGGCGCCGGCTGGCCCGCGGCCGGCCCGGTCGTCGTCACTGGCCGCGCCAGACGGGCGGGCGTTTCTCGGCGAAGGCGCGCGAGCCCTCGATCGCGTCCCGCGACCGCACGACCGGGTCGAAGATCGGCGTCTGCCTCGCGGGCCAGTCCTCCTCGGTCCAGTCCGCGGACTCGGCGACGATCCGCTTGGTGGCCCGGACCGCCAGCGGCGCGTTCGCGGCGATCTCGGCGGCGAGCGCTCTGGCCGCGGTCAACGCCCCGCCAGGCTCGGTGAGCCGGTTGACCAGGCCATAGCGATACGCCTCCGGCGCCGCGAGGAAGCCGCCGGTGAGCGAGAGCTCCATGGCCAGGTGATAGGGGATCCGCCGCGGCAGCCGGTAGAGCCCGCCGCCGCCGGCGACCAGCCCGCGCTTCGGCTCCGGCAGCCCGAACCGCGCGTCGTCCGCCGCGGTGATGAGGTCGCAGGCGAGCACGATCTCGAACCCGCCCGCCACCGCGTACCCCTCGACGGCGGCGATCACCGGCTTGCGCGGCGGCCTGTGGGTGATCCCGGCGAGGCCGCGCTCCACCATCGGGCTCTCGCCGCGGACGAACGCCCTGAGGTCCATGCCGGAGCAAAAGGTGCCACCGGCGCCGGTGAGGATCGCCACAATGAGGTCGTCGCGGGCCTCGAACGCGCGCAGCGCCGTGTCCACGCCCACGCTCAGTGCCCTGGTGATCGCGTTCTTTGCCGCGGGCCGGTTGAGAGTGATCGTCATGACCCCGTCGGCCGCCTCGACCAGCACCTCGTCGGACACGTTTACCTCCTCACGAGGTGCGGGGGAGAGAACCAGGGGAGCAGCAGGACGAACCGCGAAGGACCTCGTTCCGTCGTACACGCCGGCCGCCGCGCCCCGCAAGCGGTTGCCCAGTGTCACTAGTTCTTGCTTCACGTAACCGGTCCGTGCCCGTCCTACCGTCGGTGATTGCGGAGGACTGGATTCCGGTTCTCTGGAATCCGGAGTTTACGCAAGAGTACGGTGAAGATATTCCTGACTGATGATCTACCGGCCGGGGGCTGCCGATGCCGTGGCGCCCGCCGGGGGCGGGCCCGTGTCGGACCCGGGCGCGGCCGTGGGTTGCCGGGGCCTGGGCGCGGAGCCGCGCCGTGGAGGAGGGCCCGACCGATGACGTCGCTTACGCAGCCGCCGAGCGTGGATCTGCCGCCCGTGGAACGGCTGCGGCCCGGGCTGTGGAGCATCCCCGTCCCGTTGCCGTCCATCGGTCTGCGCCACGTCTTCGTCTACCTCTTCGAGACCGACGCCGGTGGCTACATCGTCGACGCCGGCTGGGACACCGAGGAGGCGTACGACGCGCTCTCGGCTGGCCTGGCCATCGCGGGCTACCGCATCGGTGATGTCCGCGGCGTGCTGGCCACCCACATGCACCACGACCACTACGGCCTCGCCAAGCGGATCCGCGACGAGTCGGGTGCCTGGGTCGCGCTGCACCCGGCCGACGTCGAGATGCTCAAGCGGTTCGCGGGGGACACCTCCGACCTGCGTGCCGGCATGGCCAGGCTGCTGGTGCGCGCGGGCGTGCCGGCGGACGAGATCGCCACGATGACCCGGGCGCTGCCGCCGGCGGGCCAGTTTCCCGCGCCGGCGCTGCCGGACATCCTGATCGAGGACGGCGAGCGCCCTGACGTCCCCGGCTGGGACCTGCGCGCCATCTGGACGCCCGGCCACTCGCCCGGCCACCTGTGCTTCTGGGAGCCGGCGAACCAGCTGCTGCTGTCCGGCGACCACGTGCTGCCGCGCATCACACCCAACATCCCGTTCTCACCGGTCGAGGGCGCCGACCCGCTCGGCGACTACCTGGCCTCGCTCGACAAGGTCGGCGCCTACCCGGCCCAGGAGGCGCTGCCGGCGCACGAGTACCGCATCGCGAGCCTGCCCGCCCGGCTCGCCGACCTGCGCGCGCACCACGACCAGCGCTTCGGTGAGATCATCACCGCGATCCGCGACGGCGTCACGACCGCCTGGGCGATCTGCCAGCGGATGACCTGGTCACGCCCCTGGCACGACGTCGAGGGCTTCATGAAGCGGGCCGCGCTCGCCGAGGGCTTCGCGCACCTGCGTGCCCTGGAACGCCGGGGCGTCGTCCGCGAGCTCGACGGCGACCCGCCGACCTGGGAGCTCACCGCCGGCTGACGGTCGACAACTGACTGCCGACGACTGGCAGCCAACGGCCAACGGCTGGTCGTCCCAGCGGCCGCATGCTGCCCGGTCGTTCGGGATGCCCTCGGTCCTTCGGGATGCCGCCAGGTCCTCCGGATGAAACGATGTTCTAACCGTCCTAGCGTTTGACGGTGCGCTTCCCGTCGGAGGTGCCGCGGGAAGAGAAGTCGGAGGGGCCACGTCATGGCGATCGCCATCACCGAGGAGCATCGGGAGCTTGCCCGGACAGCACGGGCTTTCCTGACGTCCAACGACGCGCGGGCCGCGAACCGCGCGTTACTCGAGGCCGACGAGGAGCCGCTGCCGGCCTTCTGGAAGGAGTTCGCGGACCTCGGCCTGCTGGGCCTGCACCTGCCGGAGGAGCACGGCGGTGGCGGCGCCGGGCTGCCGGAGCTGGTGGTCGTCGTCGAGGAGCTGGGCCGCGCCGCCGCGCCGGGGCCGTTCGTGCCGACCGTCGCCGCCGCCGCGGTCATCGCGGCGGCCGGGGACGCGGAGCAGCGGGCCCGCCTGCTGCCCGGGCTGGCCGCCGGCGAGACGATCGGCGCCGTCGGGCTGCTCGGCGAGCTGACGCTCGCGGACGGCAGGCTGTCCGGGGCCGGGGGAGTGGTTCTCGGCGGCGCGCTGGCCACACTGTTCGTGCTCGTGGCCGGCGACGACGTCGTCCTCGTGCCGGCGGGCGCGGACGGGCTGACGGTGGAGGTCCCGAAGGCGCTCGACCCGGCGCGCCGTTCGGCTCGGCTGTGGCTCGACGGTGTCGAGGTGGCCGGCGTCCTGCCCGGCGCGCGCCGCCTGGCCATCGCCCTCACTCGGGTGATCTTCGCGGCCGAGGCCGTCGGCGGCGCCCTGGAGACGGTCGAGACCGCCACCGCCTACGCCAAGGTCCGCGAGCAGTTCGGGCGCCCCATCGGCTCGTTCCAGGCCATCAAGCACCACCTGGCGAACATGTTCGTCGCCTCGGAGCTGGGCACGGCGGCCGTCTGGGACGCGGCGCGGGCCGCTGTCGACGGTTCGGGTGCTGACGAGCTCGAGCTCGCCGCCGCGAGCGCCGCCGCGCTCGCCCTGGCGGCGTTCGCCGGCAACGCCTCGCTGAACATCCAGGTCCACGGGGGTATCGGCTACACCTGGGAGCACGACGCCCACCTGTTGCTGCGCCGCGCGACGACGCTAGCGGCCGTGCTCGGCACGGACGCGGCCGCCGCCGACGTCGCCGCGCTGTCCGCGGCCGGGGCGAGCCGCGCGTCGACGCTGGACCTGCCGCCCGAGGTCGAGGACGCCCGCGCGGGCGTCCGCGCCTTCGCTCGGGAGGTGGCCGCCCTCCCCGAGAGGGAACAGCTCGAGCGGCTCATCGACACCGGCTACATCCAGCCGCACTGGCCGAAGCCCTGGGGCCTCGCGGCCTCGGGCGGCCTGCAGCTCGTCATCGACCAGGAGTTCGCCGCCGCGGGCGTCCAGCGCCCGAACTACGGGATCACCAGCTGGAACATCCTCACCCTCGTCCAGCACGGCTCACAGGACCAGATCGACCGGTATGTGCGCAAGGCGCTCACCAGGGAGGAGATCTGGTGCCAGCTGTTCAGCGAACCGGCCGCCGGCTCCGATGCCGCCGGCATCCGCACCCGGGCTGAGAAGGTCGACGGCGGCTGGGTCATCAACGGCCAGAAGGTCTGGACCAGCCTCGCCCAGTACTGCCGGCGCGGCCTCGCGACCGTCCGTACCGACCCGGACGCCCCCAAGCACGCCGGCGTCACCATGATGATCATTGACATGAAGCACCCCGGCGTCGAGATCCGCCCGCTGCGCCAGACCACTGGGGACAGCCACTTTAACGAGGTCTTCCTCACCGACGTGTTCGTCCCCGACGCGGACGTCGTCGGCGAGCCGAACCAGGGCTGGAAGGTCGCCCGCGCGACGCTGGGCAACGAACGGGTCAGCATCGGCGGCGGCATCGGCGCTCCCGCGTCCGCCGACGTCGTCGAGCTGTACAAGGCCAGCCCCGACGCGTTCCCCGCCGCCGCCGAGCGCGTCGGCCGGCACGTCGCCGAGGGCCTGGCGCTGCGCCAGCTCAACCTGCGCGGTGCCGTGCGGGCGGTCGCCGGCGGCGAGCCCGGCCCCGAGGGCAACGTCACCAAGCTGGCGCTCGCGGAGCACACCGGGTCCGCCGCCGCGCTGAACCTCGCCTTCGCCGGCCCCGACACGGCGTTCCTCGAAGGCCCGGGCGCGGTCGCGGGCCGGGGCGCCCTGGGCTGGCGCGCCATGACGATCGCCGGCGGCACGTCCGAGATCACCCGCAACCAGATCGCCGAGCGCATCCTCGGCCTACCCCGCGACCCGCTGCTGAAGTAACGACCGGTTGTTGAAGCGAACCCGACGCCCGCCATGGCCGGAGGACTCACAGTCCTCCGGCCATGGGTTCGAGCCCTACTCATCCACCATGCTCCGCCACGAGCGTCTGACCGGCAGGCTGGCATCGGCTCTCAGCGTCAAGCTATGTCGGCCGCCGGGCCTGGGATGACTCCAGCACTGCCCTAGCAACCACTGTCGATATGGAAACTTGCTAACCCGTCACTTCTAGTGTCTCTCACCGTGAGCGAGCCTGTTGGAACGGATCACGAGGACGATCTCCCCGTCAGCATCGACTACCTGATCAAGAAGACCGGAAGATCTCGAACCCGCTGCTTCCAACTCACCCAACGTCCTTCGTTTCCGGAGCCCGTCCAGCGCACAGCACTCGGACGCCTGTGGCGGAAGGGAGACGTCGACCGGTGGATCGAGATCTACCGTCCCAAAGACGCCCAGCAATCCACCGACACCTAGCCGAACAGCACCGCTCTGCCGGCTGGCCGAGGTTTCGCCCAACGCCGGGTATCCCTGTCGGGATCGGCTGGATCGCCGCGACCGCGTAGGCGCATGGGCGCGCACCGTAGACGGATCGCCAGGGCCACTCTCATTACTGGCGGCCCGCGCGAGTTTACGTTGAGGCAGTTGCGTTCGGCGAAGGAGGGCAATCCTGGCGGCAGTCTTCCGGATCGGAGACCCCGGGGACGGGCGAGATGACCTGCGAGGGTATCGGTCCGGCGGACAGAGACCCTGATCGCCCGCCACGGACTGACGGTGGGCTGCGGGACTGACGGTGGGCTGCGCCAGAGTTGGCGGTCGCCACACCGGGTGGCGGGGTCGGCCGGTCAGAGCGAGGCCTTGATCCTCGTCGCCGTCCTCGCCGTGGTCCTGCAACACGCCACCGCCGGCGCCCACACCCAGGCCGTCCTCGCCGGAGCCTTCGGCGACGCCTTCTGGTGGTCCGTCGCCTTCACCGCCGCCGCCGTCCCGTCTGCCTCCTTCTTCCCTGCCGCGCCCCGGTGCCTGCCACCCCCGACCCGGCAGAGGCCGAGTCCGTCGTCCTGGTGTAGACGCCCAGCCCCATGGCCACGGGCCCACGCTTATGTCAGCGGGCGAGCTGGTCGACGGCGAAGGTGAACAGTCCTGGGGCGCGTGCGGCGACCGGCACGATCCGCCGCGCCAGCGCTGGGCGGTTCCGAGCCCACAGCAGACCCGAGGTCAGCCACCTCGACCGCCGCGACGTGGTGGCCCACGCGCGTTCGTAGTCGCCGGGCCGGTCGGCGCGCAGGCATCGCACAAGTTCGGCCCCCGCGGCCAGCGCCACCGCCAGACCCTCGCCGGTCAGTGCGTCGATGTAGCCGGCGGCGTCCCCAACCAGCAGCACTCGACCCGCGACCCGGCCGGAGGCCCGCTGCCGCAACGGCCCGGCGCCCCGGACGCCGGAGACGGGTTGCGCGTCGGCCAGCCGGGCGGCCAGCTCGGGGAAGGCGGTGAGCTGGTCGGCGAAGCCGCCCCGGATCGACGAGAGCACCGCGACGCCGATGGTGTCCGCCGAGACGGGGGTGACGTAGGCCTCCGAATGCCGGGCCCAGGTCACCTCGACCGAGTCGCTGAACGGGCGCATGGCGAAGTGGCGGCGCAGCCCCCACCGCGGTGTCCCCACACGGCCGTTGGCGTTCAGCCCCACCATGGCGCGGATGGGGGAATGCAGGCCGTCGGCGGCGACGAGGTACCGGGCGCGCAGTTCACCGGCCCGCACGTGGTCGGCGCGCTGGTCGATCTCAGTGACGGGGGTCGGCAGCACCGGGACGGCGTGCTGATCGACAGCGGCGCGGAGCGCGTCGTGCAGGGCGGTGCGCCGGACCCCGCGGCCCAACCCGTCGCTGAACGTGGCGTGCGCGACCGAGGAGCCCTGTCGGTAGGTGATGCCCTCGATCACGTGGCCCGCGGGGTCGACGCCGAGCGCCGCGAGCGCCCGCACCGCGCCCGGCATCAGCCCCTCCCCACACGCCTTGTCGATGACCCCGCGGCGCTTCTCGCACACGACGACGTCCAGGCCCGCCCGCGCGCAGCCCAATGCCACCGCGAGCCCCGCCGGTCCGCCACCGGCCACCACGACGTCATGCATAGATCGACCGCAGCGCGTCGTTCTCGGCCCGGATCCGGACGGTCAGCAGCCAGGCGTTGAGCACCGTGAAGACCACGGCGGTGATCCACGCGGTGTGCACTAGGGGCAGGGCGAATCCTTCGACGACGACCGCGACGTAGTTCGGGTGCGCGAACAACCGATACGGGCCACTGGTGACCCGGGGCAGCCCTGGCACGACCAGAATGCGAGTGTTCCACTGATGCCCGAGCGTATGAATGCACCACCACCGCAGTGCCTGCGCGGCGAGCACCAGCGCCAGCATCGGCCAGCCGAGCGCGGGCAGGAAGTCACCGCCGCCCAGCCACACCTCCAACAGACAGCCGGCCAGCAGGCCGGTGTGGAGCACGACCATGAACGGGTAGTGAGAGAAGCCGCTCTCGCGGGCACCACGCGACAGGCTCCATGCCATATTTCGCTTGGCGACTATGAGCTCCGCCAGCCGCTCGAGAGCGACGAGCCCGACCAGGACCGTATACCAGACTTCGCTCACCATCGCAGTAGTACCAGTTCGGCGCAGAATCCGGGGCCCATCGCCATCAGCACGCCCCAGTCACCGGGAGCCGCCGGCCGTTCGACAAGGGTGTCGGCGAACACGTGCAGCACTGAGGCGGAAGACAGGTTGCCGATCCGGTTCAGCGAACGCCACGTTATCGCCAGGTCGTTGTCGTCGAGGCCCAGCGCCGTTTGGATGGCCTCGATGACTTTCGGCCCGCCAGGGTGACAAATCCAGCGTGCGATGTCGCCGACCACGAGCCCGTGCCGCGACAGGAGCTGCTTGACGTCATCGGCCAGGTATGTGTGAACCAGGTCTGGCACCTCCACACCCAGGACGATCTTCAGACCGGTGCTGCCGATGTCCCAGCCCATGGCGCGTTCGGAGTTCGGGTACAGATGGCTGACCGTGTCGACCACCCGTGGACCGCTGGGCGCGCGTGGATGGTCCGCGCCGAGGGCCACCACCGCGGCGGCGCCGTCGCCGAACAGCCCGGACGCGATCATGTTGGCCACGGTCGGGTCCTGGCGCTGCACGGTCAGCGAGCACAGCTCGACCGACACCAGCACCGCGACCGACGTGGGCCAGCCGCGCAGGAAGTCGTGCAGCCGAGCCACGCCCGCGGCGCCCGCCAGACACCCCAGACCGAACATCGGCACCCGCTTGACATCAGGCCGCAGCCCGATCCGGGCGGCGATCCGCGCGTCGAGGGAGGGCACCGCGATCCCGGTGACGGTCGTGGACATCATCAGGTCCACATCGGCGGGCTCGAGGCCGGCGCAGGCGAGCGCACCGAGCACGGCCTCGCAACCGAGATCCACCGCCACCGACAGAAACGCGTCGTTGGCCGCGGTGAATCCGTCCAGTTCGGTGTACCGCTCTATCGGCAAGGCCAAGTGGCGGGTGGCGACCCGGGCGCTGTTGTGCAGCCGAGTCAGCACGGCGCGTGACGTCGAGTCGGGTAGGCACAGCTGGGCGAACAATTCGGTGAGTCGTGCCTGCGGATATCGGTGCGGGGGGAGGACACCGCGTACCGACGCAATGGTCGTCGCTCTGTTCACCGTATGGCCTCCGCCTACGCTCGGCAGATGACCGGCCCGCCCGCGGCACCGCCGAGGCGCTCGCTGATCCGTGGTCTTCCCGGTTCCTGCCGCCTGACGCCGAGCCTCACCGTGACCACTGTAACGGTGGCGCTCGCCGCTAGTGTCGGCTCGACGTAGGACGGTGGGCCTCGCACCGGCGCCGCCCGCAGTGGCCAGTTGGGGCGCGGGGGCCTGGCTCAGGTCGGGCCGTCGGGGACGTGACCGTCTCGGGCGGGGTCGCTGGAGCTTGGCGGTCCGGTGGCCAGCTCGTCGTAGACGAGCAGGGAGTCGGGACGGAGCCGGGCGCCTGCCGTGGGCGTGTGGTTGACGAGGCGGCCGTCGTGCATGAGGTGCTGGACGGTCCACCCGTGGGCAAGGACCGCGACGTCGGCGATGATCCGACGATGGCAGCGCCACCAGACTGCCTCGCTGCACAGCACGGTGGTCCGTATCTGTTCAGCCTCGGCGAGCAGCCGGTCCATGGCGATCAGGAACCGGGGGTCGCGGGTGTAGCCGGCGTATCCGCGGAAGGACGTGTTCCGCCAGATGACATCGGGGGAATCCGGCTTCGGCCGGCGGAAGCCGCCGAGTCCTTGTTCCCAGCGATAGCCGATTCCGGCCGCCGGTAGCCACGCTGTCAGTGAGGCCCGGGCGACGTCGGGGTTCCGCCGGCTGCCTGGCACGCTGCGAACGTCCACGACGGCCTCCACCCCGGCGCCCCGCAGCAGCCCGGTCAGCGTCTCCCGGTCCGCCGTGCCATGACCGACTGTGAGCAGGCCAGGAGCCTGGCCCAGCCGCTTCCGCGGCGAGTCGGATGACGCCTGGTCGCGGTGGCAGCTGGCCATACCGATGGTGTCGCCACCACGCGGGCGCCCGACACGGCAAGGCGGCGGCGAGTCCGGTGCGGGCGCGCGGCTCGGCGTCCTCGGCGGGGCCATCTATGACCTCCGACTGGCGATCATCGCCGGCGCCGTCCTGCTCGCGTTCGGGCGCGCCCGCCGCCGCCACGGCGGCGGGCTGTGGGCGTGGCCGGCCTCGATACGACCGGAAGAGCCTGGCCACTCCGTGCAGGGGATATCGCCGTTGTTGGCCACTGCCAGCGCGCCGGATGCGGCCGTTATTGGCCAATGCGAGCATCACCGGGGCGTGGACAGCTGCTTCGTGCTCCGCCAGGTGGGTGGGGGTCAGGGTAAATGGCTGAGCACGGCCTGCACCGCCGCCGCGCACAGTTCCTCGGAGACGTCCACGAGCCTGCGGGCGGCCTCCGGATCGGCGCGGGCGTCTGCGACGAAGTGGTCGACCTGGCGCAGGTCCGCGCGGGTGAGCAGGGTCTTGTCGTTGGTGACCCACTCGCCGCGCGCCGCGAGCACGGCGTGCGCGGCCTGCGAGGTTGCCTGGGCGACCAGTCCGGCGCACTGGGCCAGCCGGCCATGGCGTGCGTGGTAGACCCGTGCGTAGTCGAAGGTCAGCCGCGCGTTGTCCCACCAGACTTTGGGCGCCCGTTCCCGCAGCGCCGCCGGGTAGTGCACCGTGGGCAGCTGGCCGCGTAGCACCCTGCTGACCGCGAGCTCCGCGAGTACGAGGTAGGACGGGATGCCGGCGAGGTGGAACATCAGCTGCTCGATGCGGAACCGGCCGTCGGCCGCGGCGGTGACTTCCTCCTCGACGACGTCGAGATCGCGGTAGTGCACGTCCGTGCGGCGTCCGTCGACGACCAGCCAGGCACCGCCGTTGAAGACGCCGCCGCCCCAGCCCCCGACCTCGAACACCTCGCCGGGCCAGCCGAGGTTGCGCAGCGCCTGGGGCTCGAAACGTTCCCGGTAGTAGACCGCGAAGTCCCAGTCGCTGTCCGGCCGGTGTGTGCCCTCGGCCCGCGACCCACCGAGGCTGACCGCCTGAACCCCGGGCAGGCTGGCGAGGCGCTCGGCGACGTGGTCGAGGAAGGCGTCGTCGTCCATGCACGGACGTTAACCCGGCTCATCACCCATCCACCTCGACCGACGACGGCGACAGAATCGCCTCCCGAGCGGCGTCGCCCGGCGCCTCCCGCAGACTGGCCAACTAACCCGGCCGTTGGCCATCTACTGGCCAACCATCACGGCGAGTGGCCATCTATCCCCGACCCCTACAGCGCGTGTAGGGATCACTCGAAGACGAGCAGTCGGTCCTCGTGATTCCGTTCGCGGCTATATGAGCGGAACCTTGGGTCGTGCGGCGGGGGTAGTTGAGCAGTTCTTGCTGATCCTGGCGGTGGTGGAGCCCGGTGTCAGCTACTGAACGTAGCCGTGGTCGGGCGCGACCGAAAAGGTCGAAGGCGGGTTGGACGTTGTGGGGCGTAGCCGCCGACACGGTAGGTGAAGCGCTGTCTGCGTCCGCTGGCGGCACAGTAGCCTGGGTGCAGGCAGGAGCGCCTGCCGCACTCCGAGCTGTCTGCGGCCCGCGCCCGCGGCGGCGGTGAGGACAAGGGCCGCTGGTTCGCGCTGTCGGTGAGTTCGGTCACTGCCGAGCCAGGCGATCAGGGCGCGGGGCAGCATCGCCGCGAGGGACCTGGCGTGACTGACGACAGCGCGTTCAAGAAGCAGATCCGGGCCCGGATGGCCGAGACCGGGGAGAAGTACACCGTCGCCCGCCGGATGGTGATCGCCGGGCGTGATCCTGGCCAGCCGCCGGTGGTGCTGCGGGTGTACCTGAGTCCGCATGTAGATCTGGAGCTGACCGCCGAGGCGGGCTGGGCGTACGCCGCGGCTGATGAGCAGGGGCGCAGGGAGATGGCGGGCCGGCTGCTGGCGGACCAGATCGAGGTGGCCGGGTTCGAGGAAGCGCGGGTCGCCGCTGGCTCGAAGATCGTGACGGACCAGGAGCTGCGCGCCGAGGCGGAGGCTGCGGAGGACGCCGCGATCCGCGGTGCGGTGCAGCGGGGCATAGAACGGGCGGTCGGGTTGTCGGCGGTGGAGGTCGGCCGGGCCGCGGATCGGCTGCGGGTCGATATCCGCGCCGCCCGGCCGATCTTGCTGGCTGGTCAACGCGGGGCGGAGGCCGACCGGCTCCGCGGCGAGATGGAGGAACTGACCGGCAGGCGGGTGCGGCTGGACATCTGGGAGGTGCCTGGCCCGCAGGAGGGGCCGGAGAGCGAGGGGTCCGGGCGTGTGGGCTGAGGACCGGAGCCGCTATCCGTATCCGTCGGTGCCTTGGTCCTGACTGCTGCGGCCGGCCTGACGTGTCGCCTTGATCACGGCGGGCCGGCCGTGGTGGAGCGCGGCTTGTGCCCGATAGGCCTGCGATGCCAGCGGGCCGCACTGAGTCCGCACCTCGACCGCCACAGAACGTGACTGCTCACCAGCCTGCGGCCTGCTGCTCATGTAGTGCTCAACTACGAGGCCGATTGCTCATCTATCCGTGATCTCTACACCCGATGTAGGAAACGGATCTACTTGGCCACTCCGAGCTGGCAGATCGCGGTTGGCCAGCGCCAGCGCACCGGCTGGCCACCGCAGTTGGCCAGCCCAGGCACGCCCACGCCTAGGATGATCGGCCATGGCCGAGTCTGCCCCGAACTATCTGGCGACCGTCGCGGCGGCGTATGACGGCGTGGCCGAGGTGTATGCGGAGCTTTTCGCCGACGTGCTCGACCGTCAGCCGCTGGAGCGTGCGCTGCTGTCCGCGTTCGCCGACCTCACGCGCCCCCTGCCCGGCCCGGTCGCCGACCTTGGCTGCGGGCCCGGCTACGCGACGGCCCACCTGCACCGCTCGGGGCTGGACGCGTTCGGTGTGGACCTGTCGCCGGAGATGATCGCCATCGCTCGACGCTCACATCCACAGCTGCGCTTCGAGGTGGGCACGATGACCGCGCTGGACCTGCCGGACGGCATCCTCAGCGGCGCCCTGTGCCGCTACTCGCTCATCCACATCCCACCCGCCGACATCCCCGCCATCCTCGCCGAGATCCACCGCGTCCTTGCACCCGGCGGCCACCTGCTGCTCGGTTTCCTGGCCACCGACGAGCCCGCAGCCGGAGTACACGCCTACGACCACCGGGTCACCGGCGCCTACCGCTGGCCACCCGACCACCTCACCGAGCTGGCACGGCAGGCAGGGCTGGTCGAGGTCGCCCAGCTGGTGCGAGCACCGACGGACGAAGAACGAGGCCGACAGGCACAGCTGCTGGCCCGCCGCCCGCAGCAGACGTAAGCCTCCACCGGATGACGCCCGTACCGGCTCCGAGGCTACCTGGCCACTTTTTCGTGGTCGTGGGTTGACCGCCCCGTCTGGTCGACTTGGCCAGTCAGTTCCGGGAGTCGAAGGGCCAGCTGGTCACGCAGCCGCGCCAGCGCCGTGATGCGCTCATCCAGTGTCGCAAGCCGCCGGGCGGCGACCGCGAGCGCGTCGTCGCACATGGGTGCTGGACGGAACCGGTCGGGCAGCGGGCGGTTCAGGAACGCGAGGAAGGATCGGATGTCCTCCAGCATGAACCCAACCGCGAGGAGTGATCTTATGTTGTCCACCCGAGTGACGTCGTCGTCCTCGTAGACCCGGTAGTCGCTCTGGGTACGACGGGGGCGTAACAGCCCCTGTTCCTCGTAGTAGCGAAGTGCCCGGGTGGTCGTTCCCGTGACCGCGGCCAGCTCGCCGATCAACATGATCCCACCTCCCGAGCGTCACGATAGGGCTCGCGCTTACGGAGCGAGGCGGATGATCACCTTGCCGGTGTAGGCGCCGCGGAGCATGTCGACGAACGCGGCCGGAGCGTTGTCCAAACTGTCGACGATGCTCTCGTCGAGGTGAAGACGTCCGGCGCGTAGCCACGCGGACATCTCCGCCTGGACCGTCGGTGCCCGGTGAAGGTGGTCGCTGGTGAGAAATCCCCGCAGCGTCAGGCGCTTGGCGATGGCGAGGATCAGATTGGCCGGCCCGGACGAGCGCGCCGCGCCGTTCTGCGAGGCGAGCGCGCCGCACAGGACGATCCGGCCGTGCGGGTTCATGACCTCGATCGCCGCCTCGAGCTGCGCGCCGCCGGCGTTGTCGAAGTACACGTCGACGCCGCCCGGCACGATCTTGCGCAGCTGGTCCGCGGGCGAGCCGTCGTGGTAATCGAAGGCGGCGTCGAAGCCGAGCACGCCGGTCAGGTGGGCCACCTTGGCCGGCGATCCCGCGCTGCCGACCACCCGAGCGGCGCCCTTCAAGCGTGCGATCTGGCCGACCAGACCACCGACCGCGCCGGCCGCGCCGGACACGAAGACGGTCTCACCCGTGGTCAATCTGGCGACGTCCACCAGTCCGGCCCAGGCAGTGAGGGCGGGGGCGAGGTGCGCTGACTGCGTGGGAAAAGCCTGACCGTCTACCTTGTGGAACCGATCCGCGTTCGCCAGTGCGAATTCCCTCCAGCCCAGCGCGTGTCGCACCAGGTCACCGACCGCGAGGTCGGGACTCGCGCTTGCGATCACACGGCCGACAGCGTCGCCGGTCATCACCTCGCCCACCGCGATGAGGGGGATCGGCACGCCGACATCGCTCATCCGGATCCGCGTCCCCGCGTCGAGGGACAGGAAGAGGTTCCGCACCAGCACCTCTCCCGCGGCTGGTTCCGGAACCGCGGCTGCGGCAAGGACGAGATCGCCGGGGGCGGGCATGCCGACCGGACGGGCGGCGAGTCGAACTTCTCGGCCTGTGCGTGGGGGCGTGTTCATGCCAGCGAACGCTAGAGGTTGACGTAAACGTCAAGGTCAAGCGCGAGCCGCGACCTCCCGAAACCAGCATCCGGCTGGCCAACTACCTCCGACATGGCCATCCACTGGCCAACTGACACCGGCAGTGGCCAAGTTCGTGCGTTCCCTACAACCCGACTGTGGAATCGCAGATAGATGAGCATTCAGCGTGCGGCCGTGAGGGGTGGTCGAGCAGTCTCCGGCGGGCGTCCGGCGGGATAGTTGAGCGGCCGTGAGGTGTGGATGGCTGGATCTTGCCCGTTTTGCCGCTACCGAGTGTGGTCGGTCGCCGTTGGCGCCGGTCCGGTCTCCTGGCTGGCTGCTGCGCGCGGCGCACTCCGCCCATGGATTCGTCGGTATCGCTATGGTTGCTGCCGAGTTGTGGTACGCGATGCGGGGTGCCCGGCTGGGGAGGGGAGCGGCGACGTGGGGCAGGAGGTGGCGGTGGACGCCGAGGCGCGGGCCGCGGCGGCGGCGCGGATGCGAGGGGCCGCGCGCGGGCTGCGTGCCTTCGACGTCGACACGTTCGCGGGCGAGAACGACGGGCCTCGCGCGGTACGCGACCCGGCTCCCGGCAGCGAGGGGGACCGGGCGCTGGTGGCCGCCGGCGCGCTCATCGAGGGCTGTGCGTCGTTCGTCGACCACCTGGTCGACGACATCGCGACCCTGCTGTCCGCGGGCGCCGCGACCGCCTACGACGCCGCGGTGAAGGGCTACACCCTCGCCGCGCTGGACCGCCTGCCGCCGACCTATGACGACCACTACACCGTCGCCTTCGGCAAGAAGCTCCTGGTCGCGACGATCACCGTCACCGGCCGGCTGGCGGAGCCGGACTGGATCCCGATGGCCTGCCTCGCCGAGCAGCTCGCGCTATACCTGGCGGTGGAGGAGGCCGCGGGCCTGCTGCGTCTGTACCGCCTCGACGACGACCCGCGGGCTCGCTACCAGTACTTCCAGGAGACGGCGTTCGAGAACAACGCCCATCTCCGTCTCTACGACGAGCCCGCCGCCGTCGACTACGCCGCCCACCCCGGAGCGGCACCCATCAACGCCTGGTTCACGCCCTTCTACGACGGCTTCTACGTCCACCCCTATGTGGAGCCGCGTTACTGATCGCGGGCCGAGGCGCACTGGGCGGGCCGCCGCGGGGGATGGCGTCACCCATGCGGATGAAGCGGCTGAACGCGCAGCGGGGCACCCTAGCACCGGGCCGTGGCCGCCTGCTGTCGGCTACGCGTCGCTTGCTGCCGGTCGCGGAGCCCGTCGGATTCGATCTAGAATCGCAGTCCATGACCGGGTCCGGCAGCAATGGGGCTGCGATCCCTCGGACGCTCGGCCGGTAGCGGGCAGACATGAGCGTCGGCCTCCCAGCACCCGGGTTATCACCACCGCCCGCTCGCGTGCGGCCCGCCAGCGCGCCGGCTCCCGCCGACGCCGCGACCGACGCCACATTCCCCGTCCGCGGCGTCCTGGTCCGGGCCGATCCAGCCGACCGGACCGACCGGGCTGACTGGGCTGATCGGGCCGGGACCGCTGGGCCGGCGCGGGCGGGCGGGCGTCGCCACGCCGGCGGCGCTCAGGAAGGCTGCCGCGGATGTTGATGAGGGCGAGACCGGGACGCGGCTGGCTGCGCGGACGCGCCAGGGAGACCTCCACGCCGGGCCGCCTGCTGCTGCTCGCCGGGCTGGTCGTGCTCGCCACGCTGGCCGTCGGGGCGACGGCGGTGGCGACGGTCCTGAGCCAGCGCCACACGGCGGTCACCCTCGCCGACCGGACGTCGCCCACGGTGGTGGACGCCGTCCGGGCCCGCGCCCTGCTGGCCGACGCCGACCTGGTCGCCGCGCAGAGCCTGCTCCCGCCAGGGTCGTGGGGCCCGCCCACCGCGCAGTTCCAGGAGGACATCAAGACGGCCGGCCAGGCGCTCGCGCGGGCGGCCGACAACTCCACCGCCGGCGAGGCCGACCGGGCGCAGATCCAGGCCGTCAACAACGGCCTGCTCGTCGTCTACCAGGGTGACGTCTACATCGCCGCGAACGCCAACGACGACGGCACCCCCTCCACGCCTCCGGGCGCCGACAACGGTGCCGGCGCCGGTACCGATGCCAGCGCTTCAGCCGGGTCCACGGCCGCGAGCGTGGGCCTCACGGGGGTCTACCTGGTGTACGCCTCGGACCTCATGCGTGAGCCGACCGGCATCCTGGCGACGGTCGCGGCGTTCCAGGCGCGCAACAGCGCGAACCTGCCGGACGAGGGGACGGCGCCCTGGGCGCTGCTCGGCGGCCACCTCGCCGCCGCCGTCGCGCTGCTGGCCCTGCTCGTCTACGCCCAGGTGTTCCTGCGCCATCGGTTCCACCGCGCCATGAGCCTCGGGCTGCTCGGGGCAGCGGTCGTCCTGGTGCTCCTCGCCGGCGGCCTGACGGCCCTCACGCTGCGAACCAGCCACGACATCGACCGCGGCGTCCGGGAGACGACGGCGGTGGCCTGCCTGTGGCAGGCACGCGAGGCGGCGGCGATCATCGAACAGGACCGGACCTTCGGCGAGTTGGCCCCGGGCCTCGCCCGCGGCGCGGTGCTGCCCACCGCGACCGACATCCAGAACGACCAGAACGGTCAGGACGACGTGGCCGTGGCGGACGGCTGCGGTGGGCAGGCCGGCCTCCCGGCCGCGGGTCAGGCCGACGGCGGCGGCGGCGGCGGTCCCGCCGCCGTGTACCAGGCACGCGACGCGCGGCTCGGTGTGCTCGTCGGCGAGCGGACCACGACGCTGGACGACGCCCTCGACGACGCGATCCCCGGAGTAGGCCTTCCGTGGGCGATGACCGCGGGCACCCTCGCCCTGCTGGCCCTCGGCGCCTACGCGTTCTGGCCGCGCATCCGGGAGTACGGGAGCTGATCATGGGTTCGCCCGGGCGTGTCCTAGCCATGCTGTCCGCCGTCGCCGTGCTCGGCCTCGGCGCCGTCGCCTGCGGCGGAGTCTCCTCGCGGCAGTCCGTCTCCGTGCTCGGCACCTGGACCGACGACGAGCAGGCGAGGTTCGCCGACGTCCTGCGGCCGTTCGAGCGGCAGACCGGGATCGACGTGCGGTTCGAGGGCACGCGTGACTTCGAGGCGGTGCTGGCCGGGCGGGTCCAGAGCGGGGACATGCCGGACCTCGCGCTGATGCCGAGCCTCGGCGACCTCGAGCAGTACGCACGCGGCGGCCAGCTGGTCGCGCTCGACGACGGTTCCGGCGCGGTCGACCTGGCCAGGATCCAGCGGGAGTACGGCCCGACCTGGCTCGGCGTCGGGAAGGTCCCCGGCGCGGACGGGCGCGACCGCGAGTACGGCCTCGTCGTCAAGGGGACGCGCAAGAGCCTCGTCTGGTACTCGGGCGCGCACTACTCCTGGCCCGTCCCGTCCACCCTGGACGAGCTCGTCGCCACCAGCCAGGAGATCGCCGCCACGGGTACGCCGCCGTGGTGCCTGGGGATGCGCTCCAGCTCGGACTCGGGCTGGCCCGGCACCGACTGGATCGAGGACATCCTGCTCCACCAGGCCACCGCCGAGGACTACCGGAGCTGGGCGAACGGCGATCTTGCCTGGACGAGTCCCACCGTGCGTAAGGCCTGGGAGACCTGGGGGAAGCTCGTCGCGCCCGCCATGGTGCGGGACGGGCCGGCCGGCGCCCTGCTGTCCGGCTTCCTCGACCCCGGCGCCGCCATGTTCGACCGGCGGCCCGGCTGCTACCTGCACCAGGCCGGCTCGTTCGCCGCCGGTGTATACCGCGACAGCGCCGGCCAGCCGGCGACGGATGCTCGGTATTTCGACTTCCCGGCCGCCAGCGGCGACCGGCGGATCATCATCGCCGGTGACGTCCTGGCGATGTTCCACGACACGCCCGCGGCGCGGCGGCTCGCGAACTACCTGACCGGAACTCAGGCCCAGGAGATCTGGGCCCGCGCCGGCGGCACGATCTCGCCCAACAACGCGGTGACGGCGACCGCCTACCCGGATGACGCGCTGCGCGCGCTGGCGCGCTCCGTCGAGGACACGGCCTGCGCGGACGTCGTCTTCGACGCCTCCGACGCGATGCCCGCCGCGATGCGGACCGCCTTCTACCAGGGCGTGACCGAGTTCGTCGCCAATCCCGCCCGTCTGGACAGGATCCTCGCCGGTCTCGACAACGTCCGCCTGCGTTCCTATCCCGCGGTGGCCGCGGGTGACTCGCCGCCACCGGAGCAGTTCTGCCCGTCCGGTTCCGGCTGACGGGGACCAGACTCGGCTCCCGCTGTTCCCGTTGCGCCCGCCGTCTCCGCGATTGCCGGCGGGCCGGCACGGTCCTTTGACCAGCCCGTGGGCCGGGCTTTGGCCGTCCGCTCGGCCCGGCTGGTTTGCGCGTGAAAATAGTCACGGAGTGTGAAGAAGGTCACGACGTGTGCGTCCGACCGGAAAACCGGTGGCCGAGGTCGAGCCCACTACCTTGCGAGAAAGGCGCCTACGTAACGGCGTGTTCCGTGCCGCCCCGTGACTGTTGTTCTTCTTTGGGCGCTCATGATATGCAAAGAGTGACACCCTCTTTACCTTCCGACGGGAAATGCGTGGGCGCTCGGCTGCCCGTGGGGGCCGGCGCCGGCGCGACCCCATGGGAATGATCCCGCGGTGACCCAGGTAGCGTTCGCGGAGTGATCATTCGGAATCACATTCTGTGCTGGGTGGCCGGGGGAGAGGATCGTCATGATGGGTCGGCGCGGACGTGTCAGGACCGTGGCGGCCGCGGCGGCGGCGGCCGTCGTGACGGGAATCCCGGCCGTGCTCGCCGGCTGCGCCTCGTCGTCGTCCGGACCGGTGCCCGCCGCTGGCGGTGACTGTCCATCACCGGGTGTGTCGGGTGACACCGTCAAGATCGGCCTCATCTACCCGGACAGCGGCAGCGAGTTCGTCGGGGACTTCCGGGCCGTGCGCAGCGGCGTGGACGCCAGGGTCGCCGTCCAGAACGCGAACGGCGGTATCCACGGCCGCAAGGTCGAGGTCGTCTGGCGGGACGACGAGTCGAATCCCGCCGTCTTCGCCAACATGGCGCACATCCTGATCGACAACGAGAAGGTCTTCGGCCTGATCGTGGAGTCGTTCGTCGCCGGGCCATCCGTCCAGTGGCTGGACGAGGCGGGCGTCCCGGCGGCCGGGGTCGCCGTCGACGCGAGCTGGACCGGGCACAAGAACCTGTTCTCCTCCAGCTCCCAGTTCAGCAGCGACGCCGCCGCGGACACCATCGGCAGCTACGTACGGGCGAACGGCGGGACGAAGGCCTACGTCGTGGCCGACCCGACCGCGCCGGGCACGAGCGGCGTCGTGTCCCAGTTCAGGTCCAGCCTGCAGAGCCAGGGCGTCCCGGTGGCGGGCGAGGGCGACTACAGCGCCGGCGCCTCCACCCCGGCCCACGTCGTCGACGGGCTCCGCAGGAGTGGGGCCGACACGTTGGTCGGCGCCCTGCGGCCCGAGGACTTCGCTGACATCTACGCGGCGGCCAAGGCCGCCGGGGTGCGGCTCAACGTCGCGCTGAGTGCCGCGGGCTACGAGAAGGACCTGCTCGCCGAACGGGGCGCGGACATGGCCGGCATGTCCGTCCTCGTCCGTTACACCCCTTTCGAGGCGAATTCCGCCGTCATGCGCACCTACCACACCGCGATGACCACCTACTCGCCCGAGCTCGAGGACGCCGACCAGGAGGCCGCGCTCTCCGCCTACGTCTCGACCGACGAGATGCTGCACGGTCTCGATCTCGCCGGCGCCTGCCCGACCCGCGATGCTTTCATCACGAACCTGCGCCAGGTGACGAACTACGACGCCGGCGGCCTGATCGCGCCGTCCAACCTCTCCGCGCCGACCGCGCCGGCCACGTGCTTCGCCTTCGTCAAGGCCGACGCGTCGGGGACGAAGTTCGAGCCGGTGCTACCCGCCGGTGGCGGCACGAACGGCTTCTGGTGCGGCAAGGCGATCTGAGCACGCCCTGCCCATGAGGCGCCCGGGCCCCGGGCGCGTCCGTGCGATCCGGCCGTGGCGCGTCCGTCTGGCGGGAGCTGTCGGGCTTTTCCCGGCCATGTTCTCTGACTAAAGTCAGAGAGCATGGCCGACGTCGCGACGACCGCTGTGATCCGACGCTTCAACCGCGCCTACACCCAGCGGATCGGCGCGCTGGAGGACTCCTTCCTCGGGGTGGGCCTGCCGTTGGGCACGGCCCGGCTGCTGTTCGAGATCGGTGCCGAACCGGCGACCGCGCAGGCGCTGCGCTCCCGACTGGGGCTGGACTCCGGCTACCTCAGCCGGCTGCTGCGGCGCCTGGAGGAGGAAGGGCTGGCCGTGGTCACGCCGGACCCGGCGGACCGGCGGCGACGGCTCGTGGACCTGACGCCTGAAGGCAGACGCCGCTGGCAGCAGCTGGAGGACCGCTCCGAGACGCGGGCGCGCCAACTGGTCGAGCCGCTGTCCGCGCGGCAGCGGGAGCGGCTCGCGACGGCCCTGGCGGAGGCGGACCTGTTGGTACGGGCGGCCACGGTGACGTTCGAACAGGTCGAGCCGAACTCGCCGGTGGCACGGGACGCGGTCGGCCGGTACTTCGCCGAGGTCGGCCAGCGGTTCGGGTTCGACCCGGCGGGCGAGCCGGAGAAGGACGCCGTCGACCTGGCGCCGCCGCGCGGCGGGTTCTTCGTGGCGGTCAGCGACGGCGAGCCGGTGGCCTGCGGGGGCGTGCGCACGCTCGACGACGGCGTCGGCGAGATGAAACGGATGTGGGTGCACGACGGGTGGCGGGGTGCCGGGCTGGGGTCGCGGCTCCTGCGCCATCTGGAGGACGCGGCCCGGGCGCTCGGCCACCGCGTCTCCCGGCTGGACACCAACGAGACGCTCGTCGAAGCGATCGCGCTGTACGACCGGGCCGGGTACCTGCGCACACCGCGATACGGCGACAATCCGTTCGCGACCCACTTCTTCGAAAAGTCCCTCACGGCTCCCGCCTGACCGGTGCCGCCGGCCGGGATTCCAGCCCCACGGCGAGAAGCCCGCCCCCGGCGTCAGGATGCCTCCGGCGTCTGAGGAGACCGGCCGCCGGTCACTCCTCCTCGCCGGGGTCGGGGCCGGGGCGGCGGCGGGGGCGGATGACGCGGGCGGTGCCTGATCCGGGGCGGGGGCGGATGGTCCAGCTCGCGACCCAGGCCGCGTCATCGGGGCCGTCGGCGGGGGTGAGACCGGGCGGCGGCTCGTCACCGGAGTCCCCGACAGGCTGGGGCGACGAACTGGGGGCACGGCGGGAGCAGAGCTCCCAGATGCTGGCCGGGGGCTCGCCGGCGAGCCGGACCGCGTGCGACACGGCGATGAACCCGCCTTCGGGCCGCGGGCGCTGGGCGCTGGTGACGACGGCGGCCGGCTGGCCGGTCACCGCGCGGGTATCGCGCAGCCAGCCGGCGACCGCGACGGCGACCGCCGTCGCGCGCATCGGGACACCTCTCCAGTGCAGCACCACCGCGATGTTGTTCACCTCGGCGAACCGGACCGCGACCCGGACCAGCGCACGCTCGTAGACGCCGATGAACTCCCCGTCGCCGGTCGGGAGCCGCCGCCCGCCGCCGCGTACCGGCGGGGCGCTGGCCCGCAGCACGATCAGCCCGTCCTCGTCCGGCACGGAGAAGCCCTCGGGCACCAGAGCGAAATCCACCCAGCCGGTCTCTGTCCGGACCTGGGCATGGATGCCGGGCAGGCCGTCGGTCACGACCATGACCGCGTCGACCCACGTACGCCGCAATACCCGCCTGCTTTGCATTTCGATGACCAGTCGCATTCATGTTCATGGTGCCTGGTGGGTGATAAGCCGTGGCAATGCTTCGTCGAAGCACCGCGGCCGGCCGGGCGCGCTTCCCGCGCCGATTCCGCCATGTTGTTGTGCACCCCCGTAGTGGTCAGGCGTCGCGAGCGGCACGGAGAGGGTCCGCTCGCCCTCCCGTCCTCCACCCGCGCGTCGGCGCGGCGGCCCTGGGAAGGCCGCGCGGGTGGGCGGTTGCGGCGCGGAGATCTGGCGGGGCTCGGTCCGTGCCTTACGGTGCGCCGACCACGCTGTCGGCCCACCATTGTCGGGTCCGGCCGGCCCCGGGGAGCGGTGCCGGTCGAGCCCGTCGTGAGTAGCTTCAACTCCGCACGGCAGCGGATCCAGCACGTTCGGCTAATCGGGATAGACGGGGAGCCGGCGGGGAACCATTGGGAGTGATCCCCTATTAGCCGTTCCGTTAGCCGTTCCGTTAGCCGTTGGACCACCTTTAGGTGATGGGGCCAATCGGCCTACCCGCATAGGCCGTTATGCTCGGCGTGGACATGGAAGGAGCGTCTGACGCCAATGGCTCCGAGTGTGCGCCACTGCTGGGACCCGGATCGACTGCGACGGTACCGGGAACGCCACGGGCTCACGCTCGACCAGGTGGCTGACGCGATACGCAATCTGGCGCTCGCGGGTTTCACGCCGCCGAACGCCACGTTTCAGACAGTTGGCCGGCACGAGCGCGGGGAGTCATATCCAGGGCCGCGCTACCAGCGGGCCTACCGCGAGTTGTACGGAGCCTCCGAAGTCGCGCTGGGCTTCCGCGCGCCGCTGCCTTCCGAGGTGGCCGCCACTGGCCGCCCGGCGCCGCGCGGGCCCGCGGGTGCCCGCCGGCCGCGCCTGAGCGGGCTGACCGATCTGGACAGGCTGGCCCAGCTCGCCGACATGGCCGATCTCGCGGATCTGGCCGACCCGCCGCCGGGCTCGCCGGACCGCGCAGGCGACCTACCGGGGCCGCGGGATGCGGACGACCCGGCCCGAGGCTCGCGGCCGTCACCGGACGAGCCGTCCGCGCGCCGGCGAGCCCGCGGCCAGGCCGTGTTCGCGCGGGCCGTCACCGCCACGTCGGAGCCGGCCAGTGGCCGGGCCGCCGCGAGGGCGAACGTGGCCGGGCGCGCCGCCGCGCGCGCGGCGCTGGCGACCCGGCTGTCCACCATGGTCATACCGCCGGTGTCGCTGGACGGCTACGAGTCCGACGCGCTCACCGTGCTGGGGCCCGCGGCCGACATCGATCTGGGCACGGGTGCGCCGACAGGAGTGCAGGAGGCGGCCGCCCGGGCGCTCACCTCCACCCGGCTGCGCGACGCGGCCAGCCGGGTGGCCAGGGCGGCCGACGCCCCGCTCGCCGACGCGCTGTCGGTGATTCTCGCCGCGCAGCGGGAGGTCGAGGACACCGTCGGCTCGGCGCCACTGCTCGGCCCGGTCACCGCCCAGCTCGCCGCGCTGATGCCGCTGGTGATCGAGGCACGAGGCCCGGCCCGCCAGGCGATGGTCGACGTCGCCGCGCAGTGGGCCCAGTTCGCCGGCTGGCTGCACGCCAACACCGGCGCGACCGCGCAGGCCCGGGTCTGGCTTGACCGCGCCGCGGAGTGGGCCGCCGAGTCGGACAACCAGAGCCTGACCGCGAACATCCTCAGCTACAAGGGCCACCTCGCCTGGGAGGCGTGCGCCGTCGGCCCGCTCATCGGCCTGTCCCAGGCCGCTCAGCGGGTCCCGGTCGTCTATCCCGGCCAGCACGCCTACGACGCCGGGCAGGAGGCCCGTGGACACGCCATGGCCGGCGACGCGCGGGCCACCGACCGCAAGCTCGGCGAGGCCCGCGAGCTGTGGCGTAAGGCCAGCGAATTCCCTGACGGCCCGCCGCCGTGGAGCTACTACTTCTCGCCGGCGTTCGCCCGGCTGCAGGAGGGGCTCGCGCATCGTTACCTGGCACGCGTCGACCCCCGGCGGGCGCGCCAGGCAGCCGGGGACCTGAGTGCCGGTCTCGCCGGCCTGCCGGAGGAGATGCGCCGCGCCGAGTGGGCGGCCGAGTACGTCTACCACCTCGCCGTCGCCCACATCCACACCGACGAGGCGGAACAGGCCTGCGCGGACACCCTGGACGCCGCGGCGATCGCCCGGGCCACCGGCTCCCGCCGGGTCATGAACCAGGTGCGCAGCCTTCACGACCGCGTCGCCGAGCGCTGGCCGACGCTCGCCGCCGTCACCGAGCTCACCGACCAGCTGCACCACCCCGAGCGGCCCGGACGCCCGGAGGCGTAGCGGCCCAGGCGTAGAGGCCCAGGCGTAGCGGCCCAGGCGTGGCGGGCCCGGCCGCGCCAGGCTGGCTCCGGCGGCGCATGGCCAGCCCGCGTCCGGGGCGGGGCGACGCACGCGCGAAGGCGAGGGGCGCCCGGCGGCGTGTGCCTACCGCCGCGTGGAAAAC
Source organism: Pseudofrankia coriaricola (assembly GCF_032027725.1). NCBI lineage: Bacteria > Bacillati > Actinomycetota > Actinomycetes > Frankiales > Frankiaceae > Pseudofrankia > Pseudofrankia coriaricola. The sequence goes on from NZ_JASNFO010000045.1 coordinate 128,578, forward strand.
TCCGTGAGTGCCCGCCACGCCTCGCGGCGCGGGTGGGAGGGAGACGGCCCGCGGTTCTGGTATCGGCCACGGACTCCGGGCACGGGTGCTCTGGCCACTTTTCGCGCCGGGCCGGAGGCAATACCCGGGCCGGATTGATATTTCGGTCCTGTTGCGGCGCGGTAAGCAGGTGAGGCGGCGTCCGCACATTGCGGGCCCGGGAGATGTGAGGGCAACCGAGATCGTCCCCGTGAGGCGCGATGCGTTACCCGGATGAGGCCGTGACGAAATTGACAGGACATGGCCCGCGGCGATGCTGGCCGGTATCGTCGGCGGGGCACGGGCCCGGGCTGGCCGCATTGCCAGCGGGGACTGACGCCAGCGACGGCGTCTGACGGGCGATACGCGCCTTCCCGCGCCGGTCATGCGTCCCAGGGATGCCGGCGACGCCAGGCCAGGAAAGATCCCGTCATATACATCGGCCCGGGACCACCTTGGTCGGGAACAGGCGCCTGATGGCGGGGATACTCAGCGCCCCCGCCCTGGCCAGCGAGGGAGGCGGCATGTCGGAACCGAATCCCGGCCCGGTACCCCCGCTGCTCGGATTCACCATCGGCCTGACCGCCGCCCGCCGCCGCGACGAGCTCGCCAGCCTGCTGGAACGGCGCGGCGCCAAGGTCGTCCAGGCGCCGGCGCTGCGGATCGTGCCGCTCGAGGACGACGGCCGGCTGCTGGAGGCGACCAGGGCGTGCCTGGCCGCGCCGCTGGACGCGGTGGTCGCCACCACCGGGATCGGGTTCCGCGGCTGGATGGAGGCCGCGCACGGCTGGGGGCTGGGCGACGAGCTGTCCGGCGGGCTCGCCGCCGCGCGGCTGTTCACCCGCGGCCCGAAGGTCACCGGGGCGGTGCGCGCCGCCGGTCTTTCGGAGTGCTGGTCGCCGGTCTCCGAGTCGGGCGCCGAACTGCTCGACCACCTGCTCGGCCAGGACCTGCGCGGCAAGCGGATCGCCGTCCAGCTGCACGGCGAGCCACTGCCGGGCATGATCGACGGGCTGCGGGCCGCCGGCGCGGATGTCGTCGAGGTCCCGGTCTACCGCTGGGAGCCGCCGGAGGACTCACGGCCGGTACGCAAGCTCGTCGAGCAGGTCGTGTCCGGCGGTGTGGACGCGCTCGCGTTCACCAGCGCCCCCGCGGTCGCCAGCCTGCTGGCCACGGCGACGGAGCTCGGCCAGCGCGAGGCGCTCGTCGAGGCCATGAGTGGGCCGGTGCTGGCCGCCTGCGTCGGGCCGGTGTGCGCCGGGCCGCTGCGCCTCCTGGGCATCCCGACCGTCCATCCGGAGCGGTTCCGGCTCGGCGCGCTGGTCCGCACGGTCTGCGAGGAACTGCCCGCGCGGCGCGCCCGCGAAGTCGACGCCGGCGGGCACCGGCTGCGGGTGCAGGGCTGCGCGGTGGTCGTCGACGGCGGCCGGACGGTCATGCTCGCGCCGAAGGCGGCGGCGGTGCTCGTCGCGCTCGCCGAGCGGCCGGGCAGGGTGCTCTCCCGCGCCGAGCTGCTCACCCGCACCGGCGCGGGCGCCGGCGCCGACGAGCACGCGATGGAGATGACGGTCGCCCGGCTGCGGACGGCGCTGGGCCCGGCCGGCCGGGCCATCGAGACCGTCCTCAAGCGCGGCTACCGCCTCGCCGCCGGCTGACCGCCCGCGCGTGCTCGGGACGGCGGTGCGCCGGCCCGAGCCGGCACGCATTCCAGCTCACCGGTGCCCGGTTTCGCATCGACGGTCCGCTCACATCGGCCGCGCGAGCGGCGTGAGCGAAAGGATCAAGAATCGTCACCGCCGGAGGCCGCCGCCGTAACGGCGGCTTCCTACTTTCATGTCGGACCCGGTACCCAGCATCGGGCCGGGCCGGCGGCGGCGTGAAATTCTCTTGCCCGCCCGCAGGGCCCCGGGCGCGGCGAAGGGAAATGACATGAGTACGACGGCGGAAGGTTTCCGGCCGGTAGACGGGGTGGCCGCGCCGGCCAAATCGGGCCGGTGGATCGACGACTGGCGGCCGGAGGACCCGGTGTTCTGGGAGAACACCGGGGCGCGCATCGCCCGTCGAAACCTGGTCTTCTCGATTTTCTCCGAGCACATCGGCTTCTCAATCTGGAGCCTGTGGTCAGTCATCGTCCTTTTCCTCGGCCCCAAGTACCACATCGACCCGGCCGGCAAGTTCCTGCTCACCACCGTCCCGACGCTGACCGGCGCGACGCTTCGGCTGCCGTACACGTTCGCCGTCGCGAAGTTCGGTGGCCGCAACTGGACGATCGTCTCCGCGGTGATGCTGCTGGTGCCGCTCGCGGTCACCGCGGTCATTCTGAAGCCCGGCGTCAGCTACACCACCCTGTTGATCACGGCCGCGATCGCCGGCGTCGGCGGTGGCAACTTCGCCTCCTCCATGGCCAACATCAACACGTTCTACCCCGACCGGTTCAAGGGCCGCGCGCTCGGCCTGAACGCCGGCGGCGGCAACCTCGGCGTCGCGGCCGTCCAGCTGGTCGGGCTGCTGGTGCTGGCGACGGCGGGCAAGGAGCACCCGCGGCTGATCCTGGCGATCTACCTGCCGCTGATCGTGCTGTCGGTGCTGGGCGCGGTCCTGTTCATGGACAACATCTCCTCGGCCCGCAACGACACCCACGCGATGCGCGACGTCGCCCGTGACGGCCACACCTGGGTCATGTCGCTGCTCTACATCGGCACCTTCGGCTCGTTCATCGGGTTCGGCTTCGCCTTCGGCCAGGTGCTCCAGGTGCAGTTCAAGGCCGACTTCTCCACGCCCATCAAGGCCGCCTACCTGACGTTCCTCGGCCCGCTGGTCGGCTCGCTGATCCGGCCGGTGGGGGGCATCCTCGCCGACCGCCTCGGCGGCGCGCGGGTGACCTTCGCGAACTTCGTGGCGATGGCGGCGAGCGCCGGACTGGTGCTCGCGGCGTCGTTGGCGAAGTCGCTGCCCCTGTTCCTCGTCGGCTTCCTGCTGCTGTTCGCCTTCACCGGTATCGGCAACGGCTCCACCTACAAGATGATCCCGGCGATCTTCCGGGCGAAGGCGGTCCTCGCCGGCGACCCGGACGTGGACGCCGCCAACCGGGAGGCGCGCCGCCTGTCCGGCGCGCTCATCGGGCTCGCCGGCGCGATCGGCGCCTTCGGCGGCGTGCTGGTGAACCTGGCCTTCCGCGAGTCGTTCCTGACGTACAAGACCGGCAACGGCGCCTACATCGTCTTCATCGCCTTCTACGCACTCTGCTTCGTCGTCACCTGGGCCGTCTATCTGCGCCCGTCTCCCCGCCGCCTCCCCGGCATCTGACCCGCCCGGCGGGGGGGGGGGGGGGGGGGGGGGGGGCGCCGCCCCCCCCCCCCC